>CAJXIY010000009.1 GCA_913054495.1 uncultured Gammaproteobacteria bacterium
TTAAGCGCAGTGTATTGCTATTGCTGATTTATAGCGAACCCAATCAAAACAAGGGCCAGGATCGGTCTTGCGCCCGGGGGCAACATCGCTGTGGCCCACAACCCTGTCCGAATTCAAACATGTATATTCGCCAATAAGCAAATTAGTGATCCGTATCAGCGAGTCATATTGTGCCGCAGTAAAATCTTCGAAGTCAGTCCCCTCCAGCTCAACCCCTATTGCATAGTCATTACAATTCGCCAGACCAGCATAGGACGATTCGCCAGCGTGCCATGCTCGCAGATTGAATGGTACATATTGAGTCACATTGCCATCACGATAGATGCATAGATGAGACGATACTCTCAACTCGGCGATATCAAGAAAATAGGGGTGTTCATCCTTGTTAAGCTGGTTACAAAATAGCTGGTCGATGCGTCCGGTATTATATTGTCCGGGGGGTAGGCTGATATTGTGAATGATCAACAGGTCGGGCTCAATGCCTGCGGGTCTTTCATCTTTGTTAGGCGAGTCGACTAATCTGGCACCTGTTAAGAAATTGTTTTCGATCGAAAATAGCATTTCCGCGAGTCACGCCGTAGTTTAGAACACCACTGTGGCGGCATTCTATCATAACAGCCCCAACGCCGGGAGCGATGGGGGATGGCGAGAGACGCAGAGACTGCAACGGAAATCGAGTGATGTGTGCGGACAAAAAGAGCCTCACATCAAACATGTGGGAATAGGATATTGCAGCAAAACCGGATCAGGTTAGTAGTGGGGAAGGCGAGGCTTCAAGAATGGTTTCCTGGTCTTCCTGCGCTGGTGAACGACCCTGCGGAAATCGTAATTCGCCGTTCTGTAGTGAAATTGCCAGGCCCAATTTACTTTTGGTGATCTTGATATCATCATCATTCGAGCTAATTTCATACAATTCGGAGCCCGACTTATTCTTACTCACTGCGAAAGAGCGGTAGCTGCCATTCAGTAACAACTCGACACGCGAACCTTCACACAGTTGTTCGATTTCAGGAAAATAGTCCGTTGGTCTTCTTTCAATCATGGTGTTATCGGCTTGGTTGCGCGCCGTACCCATTAATTTTGCAATTTCATTCAAGTCGTCGTCATCCAGCAATTTCGCACCCGATGGGCAAATTGTTGATTCGATGGCAGAGTCGCCTGTAGGCGTGTAAATGGAAGCCGACTTCGAACCGGGAGATTGACTGGCATCGGAGTCGAATTCCAATTGTGTTCCCAGTTCTTGCGCAGAGATCTCCGATATTCCAACGGCGGAGGCCACGGTGGCTGTACCGTGCCGATCAGGCTTGGCGAATTGTGGCTTGATTCCGGCGGCCGCTCGCGGTGCCACCGGCGAACATTCATCGTTCACGTTTTTGAGAGTGCTGATGATATCGCGGAACAAATCTTCCATTTTCATGAGAATTTTTTACTCGAACAATTTTATGAATATCAATCGAATGTCCAGGTCCAGGGCGAATACAGTCTGTGCTTGAGAAAATGCGTCCAAGGTGGATTCGATGAGGGCATGACCGGCAATCACCTGTTGATCCGGTGAACTCCGATATTTCTCATTTATCGCATCTATCTGTCTGATGAAGGGGAGGTAGAATTTATTGGCCTTGCGCTGCATTGCCTGTAAGGCGAGATCTATCTCGACTTTCTCGAAAACAGCATCCGATCTGGTTAGCCGCCGCCCATCTCCTGCTGACGAGGTCCTGGAGTCGCCTGACTGCAGGCTCCGGAACCACGCCCTCTGTAGGGTCTCCTCAAAAAGCCTTTGCTTTGCCCTCAACTCTCGCATGGCCTTCAGATAGACGCAATCGTCGGCAAATTGACCCTGGGGGCCGCTGGCAAACAGAAAATCGTCGACTTCATGGAAGAAATCGGTGCACAGCTGTTGTAATTGCGGCTGCAGTCTGCGCCGCAGTGACAATCGCTGCGCTGCCACCGACAGGGGTTCTGATTGCGGCAATGGGGATAGGTTTTCCATAATGGATGTAGGAGTCATAGCGTCTGTAGTATCGGGATGCTTAATATCGGGATGAGATGGCATCAAAGCAGGAACTGTTGCCCTCTTATATCACCCACTCTCGACACAGTTTTTGAACTCGATCACAAATGTAGAGCCTGATCGTATAAATTCATATATTTCAACAAGTTATATTTTCTCCTTATGGCCCGAATCATGAACTGGATCACAACTTTCCATTCGAATCCGGATGAGACATAATTCGGGCGATGTCCCCAGCAAACCAGCCAGCGACGGGTAAAAATGTAGGTCAGGTGATGCTCGTCCTGAGCTTTGCCGTAGGATTGCTGGTGCTGACATTCGGCTTCGATGGCTGGCTAGATAATCAGACCAATCCGAATCGCCGCCCCCAATCCTCTGAGACCGATACCGGCGTCCGCGAAGTTGTACTGGAGAGAAACCGCCAGGGACACTATGTCTCCAGTGGTCAGATAAATGGTGTCCCGGTTACGTTCCTGCTCGATACCGGTGCGACCGACGTTGCCGTCCCCGCCGCCATTGCCATCAGTGCAGGACTCGAGAAAGGTTTTCGCAGCCGGGCTGCAACCGCAAATGGGGTCATTTCGGTGTATTCGACGCGGATTAATGAGCTGAAACTCGGCAACATCACCCTCCATGATATCCATGCCAGCATCACGCCGGGCATAGGGGGTGATATCATCTTGCTCGGTATGAGTGCATTGCAACGGGTTGAATTCACTCAACGCGGCTCAACCCTTACCCTGCGCCAACTGCCTGAGTCTTGAGTGCCATGAACATCCCCACCCCTCCCGCCGATCTGCATAGTGTTGTGCGCTTCGCACTCGCCGAAGATATTGGCAGTGGCGACATTACCGCCGATTTGATCCCGGCGGCCAACACCGCCACCGCCAACATCATCAGTCGCGATCGGGGCATACTCTGCGGTGGACCCTGGGTGAATGAAATATTCAATCAACTGGACCCCTCACTGCAGATACGCTGGGAAACCGGAGAAGGCAGCATGTTCGAGCAGGAGCAGGTGCTTGCGGTAGTCAGTGGCTCTGCTCGCCACATCCTGACGGCTGAGCGGACCGCACTGAATTTCCTGCAGACGCTTTCTGCCACGGCGAGCCAAAGCCATCGTTATGCCTCCCTCGTTGCCCATACCGACGTGCGCTTACTGGACACCCGCAAAACCCTGCCGGGTCTTCGCAGTGCGCAAAAATACGCCGTACGAGTGGGTGGTTGTTACAACCACCGCATGGGCTTATTTGATGCTTTTCTTATCAAGGAGAACCACATCAACGCCTGTGGTGGCATCGTGAAAGCCATCAAAACTGCCCGCTCACTATACCCGGACAAGCCGGTCGAAATAGAAGTCCAAAACCTCGCTGAACTGGCGCAGGCCTTGTCTGCTGCGGCAGACATTATCATGCTCGACAATTTCGAAATCTCTCAGATAAAGAAAGCTGTTGCCATCAATGGCGGTCGTTGTAAATTGGAGGCGTCGGGGGGAATAGGCGAGAATACACTGGTCAATATTGCCGAAACTGGCGTAGACTATATCTCTATTGGATCTCTGACCAAGGACTGCAAGGCTATCGATTTGTCGCTACTGCTAGAATAGTCATTGCCGAATGCCCACAGGACTGGAACAGAACAATTATCCGATTGCTGGACACCTTGACCTGACAAAGCTGACGAGGCGATTATGCGAAAACACGGCCTGTTTGATCTGATTAAATTGCTCGGCTTCTGCCTGCTTCCATCCCTAAGTCTCGGCCATGCCGGCAGCACGGACCTCAACGGTGGTCACTACTATTTGAATTCCTATCACTGCCACGTATCGGCTTGTGAGATGCCGGATACCTTTAATCTTGGCCGCATCAACCGCGACAGCGTGTTTACCAATTATCGAAGCAGGGAGAAATTTTTTAACGAAGATGATTGGTCTTTCGAGGAGGATTATGACGGCGATTGTCAGTCGACTCGGCAGGAAATGTTGGTTCTAACGAGCCGGGCTGAGTTGAAATTTACCAATCCTCGAAACTGTGTAGTAAGAACGGGAGAGTGGTTGGATGAATATACCGGCGAAGTATTTACCGTCGCTACCCAGATCGATCTGGATCATGTCATCCCTCGCATGTATGCACATACACACGGCGGAGATCGTTGGCCAGCCCAGAAGAAATTACAATTTTCTAACGACCCTATTAATCTGGTATTGATCAAGAGACGGGAGATCAGGCGTAAGCGTGACCGTGGCCCGGACCGGTATCTGCCCCGGGAAGAATTTCAGTGCGAGTACGTTAGGTTGTGGCAGGCGATTGCTGACAAGTACAACTTGCAGCTCGGTAGCCGTGACCGCAATGAGATCACGGTGGTATTACGGGATTGCTCGGATCAATAAGCTTCCAGGTTCCGATTTCAAAACAAAAAAAACCGCTTCACCAGCGGCATTTTGTGCTGAAATTTTATGGGGACAATATATGAATCACATCCATGCCGTTATCTGGATCGAGTTTCATATCACCCGCCGGGAAACCATTTTCTGAAAGAATATAGGCAATCACATCGGTGTATTCTTCCAGTAATAGAGAGCCCGGATTGTCTGCTGGCATCGTGCCCATGATGGTTTCCCAGAGATAAATCAGGGGTTGATTATTCCAGGATTTCAGGGTGTCGCGATAGAACCGCATATTATGACAGGTCTTGCACGATGCATCGTAGACCACTTCCCCCGCGTTGACCTGTGCCTCGGTAAAAATGCCATCATTGACCGTCCTGTCCTGGGCAACAATCACCTGGCCAGCGAGTAGAAACATCAGCAGATATGCAGAACTCGCTATAACCTTTACCGTGTATTTCATATTCATTTTCCTCTGCGAAGGACTCAATAGCTCGGTCAGGTAACGAGTCTTGCTGCCAATGTTTACTCTGCTGACTAATGTAGCACCGATGGGGCCAATTTTAAAACCGGCTAAACATAAACCAAGTCCTGGTCTTAATCAAGTTGCTGCGAATTTGGAGACTTCAACCACAGGGGTAATTCCCTATTTGTTTCAACTAGTTAACCCATGGATGGCAGCAGAACAGGGGAAAATTGAATAATAGCTCAATTGCATCGGGCATGGTTGCCAGCAATCGAGGTAAAAATCCTTTCAGATTTTCTCCTTTATTCTTTGCCGGTATTACAATCGTAATCTTCACAGTCTAATGAATCTCCCTGTGCTGTGCCGTGATGCTATTGCGCTTGTAGCAGCCCTTTATATTCCTGTTCCAGTCTCTCAATCTCTGGCAGGTTGGACCCTGCAATAGACGGCCATCTTTTTCCGCCTCGCGCGATCTTTCGAGGAAGATCAAGCCATCGGCGTACTTGCCGGCACTGGCGGCAAGATTTGCCTGCCTTATGATCAGCTTCGGATCCCGGTAGGCCTGGAATGAGCGCGCGAGTTGAACCAGGGCAAGGTCTAGTTGTCCCAAAGAAACATGCAGGTCGGAATAAACAAAAATGAAAATCCGATCTGCGCTTCGAAGACAGCGCCAGTGCATCGATAAGGAAAGTCAACATCGATACCGGCCGACCGGTGGGACCCGGGGTGCTGCCAAACACGAATGTGAGCAGGCTCTGCAAGTCGGTGATGCCCTCGCCGGCACCGAGGGGAGTTAAATTCCAGTAATAATCGAGCAGCAATGGCCCGCTGAGACTCAGGCAGTAAGCAGAAGTAGCAATAGCAGAACCAGGCCCTGTAGCACAGCCTTTTGCCCGAGGACCAGCGATTTTCCGGTGACTATTGGATTATCCATCATAAGGTTAACGGCCTGCGATCCATCTACCAATGTATGCCAGCAAAGAGGCACGGGAGAAGAATGATTTGCGCCCAAGCTGGCAATAAGTGGCATCCAGCCACGGTACACTGACAATAATTGTCATTTTAGGCCAATCTACATGATTCTACGTGGCAGGAAAATTTCAGAGATTTATTACAGAATCACATTATAGCCATTGAAATATCAATAGGTTACTATTTTTCCGAGAAGTTGGCACGGACCGTGTACGGTATTTAGCCACAGTTATTAAAACTAACGTTCGACACCAAACTGAGTTAATTGCTCAACTGGAGATAGAAAGATGAAGATACTACAAAAAGGTTTTACCCTGATCGAATTAATGATCATTGTAGCGATCATCGGTATTTTGGCCGCGGTGGCTCTGACTGCCTACCAAAATTACTCTAACCGTGCCACATTTTCCGAACTGGTACTTGCTGTTATACCTCTCAAGACTGCAGTAGAACTGGCAATCCTGACTCGTAGTCCTACGGCCCTTGGCGATTTGGACAGCGGTGCATTGGGCATTCCAGCGTCACAAACTGTGGGCGCCGCTGTTCATGGCTCCGTGGTTCTTAATGGCGCGATCACCATGGCCTGGCAGTCAGATGGAACCGATCTGGCGGGCATAACCTATATCCTCACCACCGACGGCATCACCCCACCGATTCAGTGGACAGATAGCGGCACCTGCGTAGCGGCTGGCGTCTGCTAACTTGCACCACTACATTCTTAATTAACGATTTTCATAGGGGTTTCTCCACTGGATCGAAGCACACATACCCGGCCATTACCACGGAGACAAATTTACTCAGCAGGCGGGCTTTACCGATCTCGCTCAGCGGGTTCTCATCGGCATTTTCACGGACTTCCCGCTCGCGCCTGAACACGGCATTGATGTCATCTGTGCTCGGGGGAAAAGCCTGATATCATGCCGGTGTTAGGTATTCTCTTCGGTGGTCTGATGATCGCGATGTATCTGCCAATCTTTCAACTCGGCGCGGTTATGTAAGAACACAAGGGCCAGTTAATTCGACGATATAACCCGAGGCTCCCGCAAGGTCCGAATGGCAATAATCAACCTTATTTCTTCCAATCAGGACGTCCTGATTTCAATTATTGCGCTCCTCGGACTACTGGTCGGTAGTTTTCTGAATGTAGTGGTGTACCGCCTGCCGATCATGCTGCAGCGCGAGTGGCAGGAACAATGCTACGAATATCTGGAAATCGAAAACCCCGGTTCGGATAGCGATGAATCGCCGGCAAAGTTTGCTGTATTCAATCTGCACAAACCTGACTCACATTGTCCTGGATGTAATCACAAGATCAGGGCCTGGGAGAATGTACCGGTTCTCAGCTATCTGTTCCTCGGCGGCAAGTGTTCAAGCTGCAAGGCAAAAATATCCCTGCGCTACCCCGCCGTAGAATTTGCCACAGCCATACTGTCTTCACTGGTAGCACTGACGTTTGGCGCCACCTGGCTTACCGTGGCGATCTTGCTCTGTAGTTGGTGCCTGCTGGTGCTGACGCTCATCGACTTCGATCACCAGCTATTGCCCGACAATATCACCCTGCCATTACTCTGGTTGGGGCTACTGGTCAACGCAGTGGACCTGGGCTTCGGGGTTAGCCTGCAGGAGTCGGTGATCGGTGCTATAGCCGGTTATTTATCCCTGTGGAGCGTCTATTGGGTATTTAAGCTTGCTACCGGCAAGGAAGGCATGGGCTATGGGGATTTTAAGCTACTGGCGGCTCTGGGGGCCTGGATGGGCTGGCAGGCCTTGTTGCCGATTATCATTCTCTCTTCCCTGGTGGGCGCCGTATTTGGTATTTTCGTGATTGTGGTAATGGGTAGAGACCGTTCAATTCCCATGCCCTTCGGCCCCTTCCTCGCTGGCGCCGGATTCCTCATGCTGATATGGGGTCCCCAGATTAACGCATTTTATGTCGCCACCTTCGTCTCCTAGTTCACGGCGCCGGCCGACCGAGACTTCCAGGGCAATGAATCGCTCCTACGTCGTTGGACTTACCGGTGGCATCGGCAGTGGCAAGTCCACCGTCGCCGATGTTTTTGCTCAACTGGGCGCCACTTCGATAGACGCCGACCTGCTCGCCCGGGAAGTGGTCGTCCCCGGGTCTGCCGCACTCAGCCGCATCGCCGAACATTTCGGCGACAGCATCATCATGGAAGATGGATCGCTGCACCGACAGGCTCTTCGCGGCATAGTATTTTCAGATGCCCCTGAGAAAGACTGGCTGGAGAATTTGCTGCATCCGCTGATAGCCGAGCTAATGAAGTCTCGAATTTCCAGTTGTACCTCGCCCTATTGCCTGCTGGTTTCACCGTTGCTGCTGGAGACCGGGCAGCAGCAACTGGCAGACCGAATCCTGGTTGTGGATGTGAGTAAGGCAACCCAACTGGCGCGAACACTACTTCGGGATCGAGGTGATCCGGATACAATTAATGCGATCATCGCCTCCCAAATCGACAGACAGCAGCGCTTGCAAAGGGCCGATGACATTCTGGATAATGAAGCCGGCCTCGACGACCTCGATGCCCGGATCCATCGACTACATCAAAAATATCTGCGTCTCGCCGAGGAGTCCCGTGAATCGAACTGAAACCAAAGTAGTTAGTTGCCCTAACTGCAAAAAACTGGTGCCATGGGTGGAGGCTAGCCAATACCGGCCATTCTGCAGTGAGCGCTGCAAGTTGATTGACTTCGGGGAATGGGCCACGGAAAAAAATCGACTGGCGGGTGAAGCCGTTTTTTCTGATTCTGAAGAGGAACCCTTGCAGTAGACCGGGGGATTCCTAACAGCTTGCTAAGGCAGGGGCGTTCCACTTATGGAAGGAATAGACATCCAGTAGAACTTGCTGCTGGGACTGTGCACTTCATTGTCCAGAAACACTAGCAGCAAATTTCCATCACGAGACAGTCTGATCTTCCTGATCTGCTCACCCTCGAGTAATCCCAACTCGAATTCTTCGAGGATGAGGTGGGTGACCACATCGAAGAAATACAATTTTTCATTATCCGTCGCAATCAGGATAGTGCCGGCATTGTTAAACGTTGCACTTACCGGAGAACTACCCAGAAACCACTCACCATCTATGTCGAAGTAGGCGACAGGGTTCATGTCCAGGATACTGAAATCATCGTTGCCGATCCGATTTCCGTTGGGACAGGAATAAGCGAGTCGACTGCCATCCGATGAGATACTGAAATCGGTGCAGGCACTGCCGACTTGCTGGTCAGTATCTTCAACGAACGACAGCACATTGCTTAGTGGATCAAAGTCAAACGTGGCGAGGTTTGAAGCCGTGGCAAGGAATACATGGTTTTGGAGCGGTTCGTATTCAATTCTGATCGGTTCTTCCAGTGGCAGGCTGTCATTGAGAAAATTGCCATCTCTGTCCATTAAGCCCAGCCACAAACCGGTGCTAGTGAATGGCAAATCGAGTTCCGGATCGACCCGGATATTGTCGAACATGATGGCAAATACATTGCCATCCTCACCTAAGGCCAGGTCCCTCAATGCCTAGCTATAGGTGTGACTAGCCAACCCACTGGTAAGTGTCTGAGTTATTCGATTCCAGCTGACCACGCCGGTATTCAGATCGAGGCGATAAAGACGTTCAGACTCTGGATGCGCGGTCATATAGACGGCGCCATTAACATCGTCCAAGGTAAATTGATCGGGAACCGTATTAAATGTATAGGTAGCCCCGGTTGCGCCGCTTAGAATATTTCGCTCTACTACGCGATTTCGGATCGAATCGCCGACTAATACCCAACCATGACACAGGGGTACAAAATCCTGGGAGGGTTCTACGATTAGCCCACCGTCCAGCGTCGAGATGGGTGTTTCGGAGGGCCCGGCTTGTACGGGGCCCAGCGATATGGTTTCAAATAACCAAGGATTGCTCCCTTCTATATATTCGAGTCTGATCGCTATTTGTTCACCATTAAAGTCGACACCGGGTAGATCCAGAATGCCAGAGTTGACTGAGTAAGTGGCTGCACTTGAGCCGTCGCCAACATCAGGCGGCTGAAACGCATCGCAGTCAAACAATTCGATCCCGGAAAGCGAAGGCCCACCAGCCTCGGGATCTGTAATCACGGCTGCGGTTAACTGATAGATTGATGCGTTGGGATCGATCAGACGCAACTGCACGCTGGCCGAGCCCACCCCGGCGGCTTCGAGATCTGGTACTTCGAGTGTATGGCCATCGAAACTTGCCGTATCGTCAGCTACAGCAGGCGGTGCGCCAGAAGTAAATTCTAAGGAGAATGTGTCGAAAAACTTAGCTCCAGTCCACGCTGGAAATAAATTTTCTTCGATCGCACCCGGTGCCGTACGGCTGCTGATTCTAAATCCTACAAACCGACTGCTGGACAAGGTTGAATTGACGGCGGCGGTCACGTCGATATCGAGTTGAGACAAGCCAGCCGCGTCAACTTCGGCTATGGGTAAAACAAAGCCAGCGGAATAATCTGTGTTTTCCACAATGCCGTTGTCGGCATAGAAAAATATTTCCAGCACCGCGGCACCGTTTTAAGGATATACCACCTCAATCGGCAGACTCAATATGGCACTGGAAACCGAAGTGACCGCAGCGAAATCAAATACCATCGCGGTTGCATCGATAAATAGGGTGCCGGTTACGGCCCAGCCTCCCGAGCTGACATAGCTGGCGTTTGTCGCACCTCCCACTTCTGGCAGGGGCGGGATGGGCTCTCCTTCCCCGGATTCCGCCAGGGGTGGATTTGCCTCCACCAGCACGGCGGTATCCACCAACACAGCGAAATCAGCATGGGCAATACCGAGGCTAAAAACCCCAGCGAAGCCGATCACTTTAGGAAGTTTTTGAAAGATGCTGTTGATTGACATGAATACCCGGTCTATACGCATGGTTTTTGGATGCATCTAATGCTATTAAAACGTACATTTTCAACTAGTTAGCATAAATCTCAGCGAACGGCATCACAGAAATCACCTGCCACTAAAATTGCTTATCCACAGAGCTGTATCTGCCTGCGTAGGAAATACTTTATCACAAATAGCGCGAAATAATTCCAATCTTCGGAAGGTTAAATCTATTTATATCAGCAAGTTGGAGGCAATGTTTGACTTTTTACCTAAAATAGATGGCGCTATCCGCGACTGGGGGCTTTCTCGCTTGCCGCTGGGTCTATAAAAATGTTTTGATGCCGGCGATGCCGTGACCACCGTGAAACCTGGCGGTATCACTGTCCGAGCGCCGTATACCCCCCAGCGCGTATACCGGCAGACTGACTTTGTCCGCCAGGGCCTGGAATTTGTCCCAGCCCAGTTGCTCGCCCTCGGCGTATTTTTCAGTGCGACAAACCGGGGACAGTGACACGAAATCTGCCCCCAGTGCCTCCGCTTTACGTAACTCCTCGAGATTGTGGCAGGATGCGCTGAATAGAGCATCCTCCGTTATCGGTCGCTGCGTGAGCTGCTGCAGGCGACTGGCACTCGCATGAAAACCCGCCGCCGAACAGCGCTCGAGTAAGGCCGGGTCCTGATTCAATATCAAGTCCACGCCGCTGCCTTCGCAACTATCCCTGGCGCGTCGAAACCAGTCCAGGTATTGCGCGCTATCCAATTGGGTCTGCCGCAGCTGGATCAGCTTCAGGCCGCGTCCTATAAGCAGTTGCAATAAACTTTGCAATCTATCGAAACTGCTTACATCGGGGGTTATAGCGATCTCACGGGGCAGGGACAGGCACTTGATAATTTGCCCACTGGCAACAGGAAATTCCCGCTGCGGCAATGTCGGAATAGATCGCCATTCTACCGCCTGTCCTTCGAGACCTTTCGGCTCGCCAATGAACTGAGGGATGATCCAGACATCCAGCAGCACGGATTTATCGCTGTAGTGGTAGAGGATTTTCTTCAATGGAGAACAGCGCAGAGGCGTGATTCCAAGCTCTTCTTCGAGTTCCCGCTTGAGTGCGCACTGTACGTCTTCGCCCGATTCCAGCTTGCCCCCAGGGAACTCCCACAGCCCACCCTGATGGCTATCCAGGTGGCGCCGGGAGATTAGCACCTCGCCTGCTGCGTTAAGCAGGACACCGACGGCAACATGAATGGGGGAGGGAGTAGTCAAACGACCTCAAGTTCGATATTCGGCATTAATTTTAACATAGTCGTAGGAGAGATCGGAGGTCCATATGGTCTCGCTACAGTGTCCGCGGGCCAGCTTGATTTCGATGGTGATTTCTTGTTTATCCATCTCAATCTGGGCCATTTCCTCGACATAATTCGGATCCAGCTCACCGTTGCTAATCAGGGACACATCCCCAAGCGTAATAGCGATAGCGTCCAGGGCTAAATCCTTCAGGCCCGACCTGCCGACGGCGGCGAGAATCCTGCCCCAGTTTGGATCGGATGCAAAGAAGGCGGTTTTTACCAGCGGCGACTCCGCCACGGTATAGGCCACCTGCAGGCATTCTTCCGTAGAAGCGCCCTGCCTGACGCTGATGGTGATGAACTTCGTCGCCCCCTCGGCATCTCGAATCAAACCTGTTGCCAATTCCTGGAAGATTTGCCTCAGGGCCCGATCAAATTCCTCATTCACGGAATTATTGCCTGCATCTATCTGCACCTGGCTGTGACCGGTTGCTACCAGCATGCAACTGTCGTTGGTGGAGGTATCACCATCGACCGTTATCCGGTTAAAGGAGTGAGAAACCGCCTGCGCCAGTTTCTGCTCGAGGAGTTCCTGATGAATCTGCGCGTCCGTGAAAACAAATGCCAGCATGGTGGCCATGTCGGGCTTAATCATACCGGACCCCTTCGCCATGCCGGTGATTGTCACCGACTTGCCGTCGAGCTCAATTTGAGTCGAGGCTAGTTTGGGCCGTGTGTCGGTGGTTAAAATTCCCGTCGCCGCTTGCAGCCAATTGCTGGCAGAGAGTTTATCGATTGCCTCGGGCAGGCCGGATTCTATTTTGTCCACTGGTAGCGCTTCGCCGATGACACCGGTTGAAAAAGGCAGCACCGAGCTGGCTTGCACTTCGGCAAGCTTCGCTAGCGTCTGGCAACATCGCAAGGCATCCTCACGCCCAGTCGCTCCAGTCCCCGCGTTGGCGTTGCCAGTATTAATCAGAAAATAACTGCTGGTCGTAGCCTGTAAATGTTTCCGTGCCAGTAACACCGGCGCCGCGCAGAATGCATTTTGGGTAAACACACCGGCAACAGCAGCACCGAGTGCAATTTCAATCAGCACCAGGTCGAGGCGATCCGCGTAGCGGATATTGCTCGCGACTGCCGCCAGTCGTACGCCGGCTACTTCATAAAAACTGTTCGCGTTTATATCCATACTAATCGGCTATAGACGGCCGTGGCAGGTCTTGTATTTCTTTCCGGACCCACAGGGACAAGGTTCATTTCTACCTACCTTCGGTGTCTCCCGTCGCAACGGCTGCTGGCGCTGTGCGGCCTCGGCTGCCGCCGGGGATTCGGCCGACTCAGCCTTGGCGAGCGCAGAGACCGCCTGGTGCTGGTAGCTGACTCTATCCCTGACTCTTTCCTGTTCGCGCTGGCGCTCGATTGCATCTGCTTCATCTTCCTGGCGGATTTTGACATGACTCAACACTTTAGTGACTTCATGCTGCAGATTCATCATCAATTCCTGAAACAGGGCGAATGCCTCGCGCTTGTATTCCTGCCGTGGATTCTTGCCGCCATAACTGCGCAGGAATATACCCTGTCGAAGATGATCCATGGTGGCAAGATGGTCCTTCCATAAACCATCCAGTATCTGTAATGTAATCTGTTTTTCGAACAGACGCATCTTGTCACCAACAATGGCGCATTTCTCTTGATATTCCTTGGCCAGCACTTCAACAATTTTTATCTTTAGCTGTTCCTCATAAAGCTGATCATCTTCATCTAACCAGGATTGCAACGCCTGCTTGGTGCCAAACCCGGTTTCGATGGCCTGCTCTAATCCCTCTACATCCCATTGTTCAGGGATACTCTGGGGTGGCATGTAGTCGTCTACCAATTTATCGACGACTTCTTCGCGCATATCGCTCAACAACTCTGATACATCATCACTGGCCAACAATTCGTTACGCTGACGATAAATTATCGTGCGTTGATCGTTCGCCACGTTGTCATATTCGAGCAATTGTTTACGGATATCGAAGTTACGCCCTTCTACCTTGCGTTGGGCTTTTTCTATCGAACGTGTGACCATGCCGTGTTCAATCGCTTCACCCCGTTCCATTCCCAGGCGACGCATGAAATTTTTAACACCGTCGGTGGCGAATATTCGCAGCAAGTTATCTTCCATAGACAAATAAAATCTTGAATAACCCGGGTCGCCCTGGCGTCCGGAACGCCCCCGTAACTGGTTGTCAATACGCCGCGACTCATGGCGTTCCGTGCCGATTATGTGCAGACCACCGGCGGCGATCACCTGATCATGTCGCTGCCGCCAGGCAGTCATTATTTTTTGCACTTCGTTCTCGCTGGGATTATCGAGTTCGGCGATTTCGGCTTCCCATTTACCGCCAAGTACAATATCGGTGCCACGGCCAGCCATGTTGGTAGCGATGGTTACGACGCCGGGCCGACCGGCCTCGGCGATTATCTGGGCTTCCTTTTCATGGAATTTCGCATTCAATACTTCATGCTTGATTTTTTTCTTGGTTAAAAATGCCGACAGTATTTCCGATGTATCAATCGATGCGGTGCCAACTAAAATGGGGGCCCCCTTGGCGCTGAGCTCGGTAATGTCTTTCACTATGGCTTCAAATTTTTCTTCCATCGTCAGATAAATCAAATCATTGGCGTCGTCCCTTATCATCGGCATATTGGTTGGGATAACAACGACATTCAGTCCGTAAATTTCGCTGAATTCATAGGCCTCTGTATCGGCGGTACCGGTCATACCGGAGAGGGTATTGTAGAGCCGAAAATAATTCTGGAAAGTGGTCGAAGCCAGGGTCTGGCTTTCACTTTGAATTTCCAGCCTTTCTTTTGCTTCCAGCGCCTGGTGCAAGCCTTCCGATAGTCGGCGACCCTCCATGGTTCGACCCGTGTGCTCATCGATTAATACGATGTGTTTGTTCTGAACAATGTACTCAACATCCCTGTGAAAGAGGTAGTGGGCCTTTAAAGCCACGTGTACATGGTGCAACAGCGACAAATTTGTCGCTGAATACAGGGACTCTCCATCCAGCAATAATTTCTTTTGAATCAACAGATCTTCAACGAACTCATGACCTGCTTCCGTCAATTCTACCTGACGGCTTTTCTCATCGACGGTGAAATGTCCCGATTCTTCCGGCACATAGTTCTTATCCATCATCTCCATCTTGGTCTTTTCTTGTTTGACACCCTTCTCCATGCGCGGAACAAAATTATCGATCGCCAGGTAAAGTTTGGAGCTGTCTTCTGCGGCACCCGAAATAATCAGAGGCGTCCTGGCCTCATCGATCAGAATCGAATCCACCTCATCGACGATGGCAAAATTCAACTCGCCCTGCATTTTGTCGTCGAGTCGAAATGCCATGTTGTCGCGCAGGTAATCGAATCCGAATTCATTGTTGGTGCCATAGATAATCGAGCACTGATAAGCCGCCTTCTTCTCTTCTGGACTTTGCCCGGACTTAATAATGCCAACGCTTAAACCGAGAAATTCGTAGATAGGACGCATCCAGTTCGCATCGCGATCCGCAAGATAATCATTCACCGTGACAATATGCACACCCCTCCCGGTAAGGCCATTCAGATATGCCGGTAATGTTGCCATCAGAGTCTTGCCTTCACCGGTTCTCATTTCAGAAATACTGCCTTCGTGCAGCACTATGCCGCCGATCATCTGCACATCGAAAGGGCGCAGCTGCATGGTCCGCTGGCTTGCCTCTCGCACCACGGCGAAGGCCTCGGGCAAGATGGCATCGAGAGATTCTCCTGACTCGTATCGCTGCCTGAATTCGTCTGCTTTGTGCTTGAGTTCATCATCAGACAGAGACGCGGTCGGCTCCTCAAATTTATTAATGATCGCGACCGTACGTTCGGTTTTCTTCAGCTTTCTGGAGTTGCTGCTACCAAATATTTTGCTAAGTATATTCATGATGTTTATCTGGATATTGGATCTGACATGGTTGTTTATTATCGCGCATCAATCGATAAATCGATGAATGCACGACCTGAGAACACTAAACTTTCTGGAGAGGAATCTATCTTACGGTGCGATGAATATAGGCGGCTGGATCCACGACCCTGCCATTTTTGTAGACTTCGAAGTGGACGTGGGGTCCCGTGGTTCTGCCGGTGGAGCCCACCAGGGCGATGTTCTGACCTTTCTTGACGATATCGCCGACATCTACCAGCAGTTTTTCGGCATGGGCGTAACGGGTGGCGTAACCATTGCCATGATTAACCTCAACCATGAGCCCATAATCAGACCTCGGGCCCGACCAGGTTACCACGCCGGCTGCGACGGTATTGATATCCGAACCCGCACGACCGGTGCTGAAATCCAGTCCGGTGTGAAATGTGAGGCGACCGGTAAAGGGATCGAGGCGTTGACCAAATCTGGAAACCAGCCAACTCCGCGCCACTGGCCGTCCAGCTACGAATACATCGGACCGTATCTTGCGGTCCACCATAAGCCCTTCGAGGATCTCCAACTGCTGCTGGCGATCTTCCAGCTGTCTCTCTAATTGCGCCACCGCATTGCTGAAACTCGCGGAGGTGTAGGGTACGGAGCTCCCCGTGCTCGGACCGCCGATAGCGATGGGCTGGCTAAAATCGAATTCACCATTGTCAAGATTGGCTATGGAAGTGATGCGTTCGCCCACCGCATCCAGACGCACCAGTCGCGCCTGCAGCGTGGCGAGCCTGAGCGTCAAAGCTTCCAACTGTTGCTCTGACTCCAATTTGATGCTCTCGAGCTGCTCGGATTGCAATTTGATTTGACGATCCCAATTTTGAGCGGCTTCCTCGGTAACAATCGGGGATTCCTGGGAGACGGCGAGCTGGTAGCCAAAATAACCCAGCGCAACGGGTGCGCCCAGAAAACAGACGGAAAGCAGGCCTTTCAGCCAACCCTTGAGGACGATGGTTTTCGTGTGACCGTGACGTTGGTCGACCAGAATAACTTTCATAATTACACGTTGTCTAAACTAGGCTGTTACAGCAATTGGGGCCAATGCAGGAATTATCAAGGCCTAGGGAACCTCTGATTTATTTCTATAAGAAACAGAGTCTTAGGGATGTACCAGCTATCTAGGTCGCCAGCACGGGTTTCATGTAGGAAATAGGTATATTGGTTTCGCTATCGAAACTGACAATTTCCCAATCATCTTCATTAACTTCGAGTATTCTTAATAAAGCATTATTGAGAGCATGTCCAGATTTATGTCCCTTGAACTCGCCAATCAGGCTATTGCCCAGGAGATATAAATCACCAATAGAATCAAGGATTTTGTGCTTCACGAATTCATCTTCGTAGCGCAAACCGTCTTCGTTCAGAACCTTGTAATCACCGACGGCAATGGCGTTATCCATACTTGCGCCAAGCGCCAGGTTGCGATTTCTGAGTTCTTCGAACTCATGCATGAATCCGAAGGTCCTGGCACGACTTACTTCTTTGACGAAGGAGGTGGTGGAGAAGTCGATAGTTGCGCTGGTGGTGTGCTTCTTATAAACGGGATGGTCATAGAGTAATGTGTAGCTTACCTTGAAGCCATCGAACGGCTCCAGACTCACCCACTTGTCCCCCTGTTCGAGTCTGATGGGGCGCTTAATTCTAATAAATTTTTTCAGTTCCGACTGTTCCTCTATACCCGCGGACTGAATCAAAAACACGAAGGGCCCAGCACTACCGTCCATTATAGGGACTTCGGGCGCGCTCACATCGACATAAGCATTATCGATTCCCAGGCCGGACATGGCAGACATCAAATGTTCTACCGTAGAAATTCGAACCCCATCCTTGACCAGGGTGGTCGACAGGTTGGTCTCTCCAACGTTGCAGGTCCGGGCCTCGATTTGCACCGTCGGATCCAGGTCGATGCGGGTGAAGATAATGCCTGAGTTGACTGGAGCGGGTCGTAGGGTGAGATACACTTTCTCACCGGTGTGCAGGCCAACACCTGTGGCCCGAATGACATTCTTGAGTGTTCTTTGCAGTAGCATAGGTTTATGTGGACCTTTTCTTATCCTGGGCGTAGTCGGGACACGAAGCCATTGTTGACATGGTGCCAAAACGACATCTTATCTTCCCACGAGGGCTACCATGGAGCCTCTCAACACATCAGCAGACCGGACAATCGGCACAGTTCCCGACTCAGACAACCGTTTCTGCAGCAAAACTGCCGCATAGTATCAAATATGGGAGCAGAACCCAATAACTGGGTGCCAGTTGTCCCTGCTTGCAATCCCTTAATCTGCCTGTTTGCGTAGAAAAGCAGGAATATCCAGATAATCCATGTCGGCTTCGCCACCGATGGCTTGCGCCATCAATGGTGCTCTCTCTCCAGCCTTTCGTTTCCTCATAATCGCCGGGGTGTCGAGTTGTCGATAATCCGTGGTGCCGTCAAAATCGGTATTATCCACCACTTTCTTGGGTCTCTCATGGGAGCTTGCAAGCCCGGTCGCAACCACAGTCACACGCATCTCGGCATCCAGAGAAGGATCGATAACAGTACCAACTACAACCGTGGCGTCGTCAGAGGCAAATTCTTCGATGGTATCGCCTACTTCAGAGAATTCTCCAAGCGACAAGTTTTCACCCGCTGTTATGTTGACGAGAATTCCCCGTGCACCCTGAAGATTTACATCTTCCAGCAACGGACTACGAATCGCTGACTCCGCCGCCTCACGGGCGCGGCCTTCACCGCTAGCCATGCCGGTACCCATCATCGCCATGCCCATCTCTGACATCACTGTCTTAACATCGGCGAAATCAACATTGATCATACCCGGGTGCATGATCAGATCGGCTATGCCCTTAACTGCGCCTAACAAGACATCATTGGCAGCCTTGAATGCCTCCAACAGGGATGCATCTTTACCGAGTACATCCAGGAGTTTTTCATTGGGAATGGTAATTAGCGAATCGACATTTTCGGACAGCAATTGGATGCCCTGGTCTGCGATCGCAGAGCGTTTCTTGCCTTCGAAGGGGAAAGGTTTGGTCACCACCGCAACGGTGAGAATTCCCATCTCCTTCGCGACTTCGGCTACAATCGGAGCGGCGCCGGTACCGGTACCACCCCCCATGCCGGCGGTGATAAATACCATGTCTGCACCGGATAAAATTTCTGCGATTTCATCACGGTCCTCCAGCGCAGCTTGCCGACCTATCTCGGGATTGGATCCCGCGCCCAGACCCTTGGTGATATTGCTTCCCATCTGCAAAATGGTTTTCGCTTTCAGATTGCTGAGAGCCTGCGCATCAGTATTGGCGCAAATAAACTCCACGCCTTCTACTTGATTATTGATCATGTGATGAACGGCATTACCGCCACCGCCACCGACGCCTATCACTTTTATTACTGCGTTCTGCGGTAAGTTTTCGACTAATTCGAACATATAGCCCCCTTCGTCTTAAATTCTACAAATGAGTTGATTGTTAAAACTACACAAATTTTGCCTGAAACCAGTTTTTCACCCTGTCCACCATTTGAACTTGCGGTTCTTTTTTCGCTTCGAACCCACCTCTCTCCTGATACTGCTTCAACCCATATAGCAACAACCCAACGCCGGTAGAATAAATTGGATTCTTAACAATATCGGCTAATCCATTGACTTTATGAGGAGTTCCAATCCTCACCGGCGCATGGAAAATCTCTTCCGCCAGTTCGACAACACCCTCCATTTTGCTGGTGCCTCCGGTTAATACCACACCGGCCGCGAGCAGGTTTTCGAACCCGCTACGCTGCAACTCGGCCTGTACCAGGGTAAACAGTTCGTCATAACGCGGTTCGACAACTTCGGCCAGTGCCTGACGTGATAATTCACGAGGTGGCCGGTCTCCCACACTGGGTACCTTGATCGCTTCACCTGCACTCGCCAGTTGGGTCAGTGCACAGGCATATTTAATTTTTATCTCCTCGGCATTTTCAGTCGGAGTGCGCAGTGCCATCGCAATATCATTGGTAACCTGATCACCAGCGATTGGAATGACACCCGTGTGCCGTATCGCGCCTTCGGTAAAAATTGCTATATCGGTCGTTCCACCACCGATATCGACAAGACATACGCCCAGCTCTTTTTCATCGTCGGTAAGCACGGAATAGCTTGATGCCAGCTGCTCGAGAATAATCTCGTCTGTCTCCAGACCGCAGCGTTTAATACATTTTTCGATGTTCTGCACCGCATTTATCGCACAGGTTACGAGATGTACTTTGGCCTCCAGTCTGACACCGGACATACCGAGAGGCTCTTTGACGCCCTCCTGGGAGTCGATGATGTATTCCTGGGGCAAGATATGGAGAACTCTCTGATCCGCGGGAATGGCGACAGCCTGAGCCGCATCTATTACCCGTTCGATGTCTGGTCGCATCACTTCGCCATCGCGAATGGCGACGATGCCGTGTGAATTCATGCTGCGAATATGGCTGCCGGCAACGCCGGCGTACACGGAATGAATCTGACAACCAGCCATCAATTCTGCCTCTTCTATGGCCCGCTGAATCGACTCGACGGTAGACTCGATATTCACTACGGTGCCCTTCTTGAGACCCCTGGAGCGATGACTGCCGATGCCAATAATATCGAGACTACCATCGAGTTTTATATCGCCCACGATGGCAACCACCTTCGAGGTGCCAATATCCAACCCGACTATCATATTTCCGCCGACTGCTTCATTCATAGCTTGTAATCCCCAGGTGGCGACGCCCTGTCAATTGGTATGATGTGCGTTAATCGCAACAGATTCACCTTATTGCCACCGATGTTAATTCCTGATTTGCACTCGCTATTGCAATGCCGTTGCCGTACCTCAAGTCGATCGTACGAAACCGTTTCGCATGCAGTACATCCTGGCCGTCATAAAACCTGACAAAGCGCTCCAGTTTTTCGCCTACTTCTCCGCGACCCGCACTAACGTACATATGCTCATTCAGAGTTAAGTTCCAGCTGCCACGAGAGCTAAGAAACAAGCCATTTAGTCGCAATCCCGCTGGAAATAAAATCTGGTTCATCAACTGGTACTGTTCCATCACTTGGAATTGGGATGCATCCGGCCCCCTGAGTCGAGGCAGTGCCGCGTATTGATCGACGGCATGGGGTTCGAAAATTTCTCCGTACTGATTTAACAATTGCCTATCTCCCCATCTCGCAATCGCAACCTGCTCGGTGATATTGAGGGCGACACTGTCTGGCCAGATTCGTTTTACTGAAGCCGTAGCAATCCAGGGATGTTGCTGCAGGGCCTGCTTTACTCCTGATACATCAAAATTGAAAAAGCCGGTGCCGATAAAGGGGGCAAGCAAGGACCTCACTTCCGCCTCGTCAAGCTGTTGCCATTGATTTTCAATTCGAACTTTTGCTATCGGGCGATTAACATATGCGGCGATATCCCGGGAGTTTTGCTGGAATAGCAGACCCGCACTTAGGAGTAGTACGAACCACAGTAGCTGTATCCTTTTTTGCGAATACCTGGGTTTAAGCGGCCGATTACCACCCAGGGACAGGCTGCGGCTTGAATGAACGCCCCTACCGGTACTTTTGAATCTCGCTTCAGCTCTCATGATTTCTCTAGTTCACTCACCGTGTCGGCACCGTCACCAGCACCGATTTACCCTTTGTTCTGACTGCGCTCCAGCAGGCTGTTGCTTCACTCCGAATTCACTTGTTCAGCTCGCATTCCAGAATCCGTAGTAACAACTCATCAAAATCCATTCCAGCCTGGTTCGCTGCCATCGGCACGAAGCTATGACTGGTCATACCCGGCACCGTATTCACTTCCAATAAAAAGAAACTTTCATCTTGATCCTGCATCACATCAACTCTGGCAAGACCTTCACAATCCAAACTCTGGTAGGCCTTGAGTGCCAGTTCATCCAATTCTCGCAGCTTGTTCTCAGACAAGTCAGGCGGACAGATAATGTTCGTGCCTTTATCTACATACTTGGCATCGAAATCGAAAAACTGTCGCGACGTTTCCAGCTGTATTGCAGGCAATAATTCTTCGCCAAGCACCGTAATAGAGAACTCCTTACCTTCGATATATCGCTCCGCCATCACATTCGGATCGTATTCGGTCGCAATTTCATATTGTTTTTGTAGTGAATCCGCATCACTTACAATTGCAATGCCAAGACTGGACCCACCGTTTACAGGTTTAACAACCACCGTGCCCAACTGATCGAGTACCGATTGCCAGTCACTGGCCGGAGTCAACTGTAAAAACTCTGCCGTATTCAAGCCCAGTCTCTGCCAGAGCAACTTGCTCTTGATCTTGTCCATGGCCAGGGCCGAGGACAGTACATTGCTACCACTGTAGGAGAGGTTCATGGTTTCCAGAAAACCCTGAATCACACCATCCTCTCCTCCGGCCCCATGTAACATAATAAAAACCAGGTCGGGGCTGGTCTCGAGCAGCCGAGCCATGATGTTTTCATCAACATCGATGACGCTTGAGCTGACCCCGAGGCGTTGCAAGCTCTGAAATACTGCGTCACCACTTAACAGGGAAATTTCCCGCTCCGCAGAGTTGCCTCCCTTTAACACCACCACATGGCCAGAATTAGTGACTATTTCCTCTCTATTTATCGTTCTCATTTCTCTTTTTCTTGACCAAGTTTGGTAAAATTCTTCCAATTAAATCAATCAATTACTCGCTTTACAAAGCCCTTCTGGGCCAACTCCTTCGCCAGCAGGCCAACACTACCTGCTCCCTGGGTCAAAATGATGTCCCCCGGCCTGATCAAATCGGTCAAAATACCGTGTACATCCTCGTCTTTTTGCACATAAACGGGGTCTACTTTGCCCCGCAATCGAATGCTGCGACAGAGGCTGCGCGAGTCCGCTCCGGCGATTTTCTTCTCCCCGGCCCCATACACTTCCAGCAGTAACAACACGTCAGCTTCAGACAGTACATCGACAAAGTCTTCATAGAGATCCTTGGTTCGACTATAGCGGTGAGGCTGATAGATCATCACCAGACGGTTGTCCGGCCAGCCATCCCTGAGCGCCTCCAGGGTCGCGGCCACCTCGGTAGGGTGATGCCCATAATCATCGATCAGCAGCACCTTGCCATTTTCCACTTGAAATTCTCCCTGCACATCGAAGCGTCTGCCGACGCCGGAAAAATTCTTGATGCCGCTGCGTATGTGCTTGCTGGCAATACCTTCATCGCTAGCGATAACGATGGCAGCCGTCGCATTCAAGGCGTTGTGCCGGCCTGGCATATTCAGAGTAATCTTGAGGGTCTCGCCGAAGTCCCGCCGCTGTACCTCGAAATTCGTGGTTCTGCCATTCTGCACCAGATTTACAATCCTGAAGTCTGCATCTTTCGAGAATCCATAGGTAAGCTTCGGTCTGGAGATGGACGGCAGTATTTCCCTTACCGTTACATCATCGATACATAAAACGGCAAGGCCGTAGAAGGGAAGATTGTGCAGGAAATCGACAAAGTGCTTCTTCAGATTTTCGAAGTCTCCGCCGTAGGTGGCCATATGTTCTTCTTCGATATTTGTAACGACGGCCACCATCGGTTGCAGATGTAAAAATGAGGCGTCGCTCTCGTCCGCTTCTGCCACTAAATATCGGCTTTCACCAAGTCGGGCGTTAGTACCGGCGCTATTCAACAAGCCACCGATCACGAAGGTGGGATCTAAGCCAGCCTCTGCTAACAGGGAAGCCACCAGAGATGTCGTTGTGGTTTTCCCGTGGGTGCCCGCGATCGCGATGGCATGCCGGTAGCGCATTAATTCAGCCAGCATTTCCGCCCGGGGAATTAAGGGAAGTGATCGCTTCTTCGTGGCCTTAATCTCGGGATTGCTGAAATCGATTGCGCTGGAATAGACGACAACATCCGCATCTTCTACATTGCCAGCTTCGTGACCGATAAAAATCGTCGCCCCCATGGCGGCAAGCCTGTCCGTAGTCGAGGATTGCTTTAAGTCTGAACCGGTGATGGCATATCCCTGATTCAACAATACCTCGGCGATGCCACACATGCCCGCACCCCCAATGCCAATAAAGTGGATGGTATTGATTCGCCGCATCTCTGGAATGGCATACATGGCACCGGCCTTAGACATGATCTGACTCCAGGCACTCTGTGGCTATGCGTTCTGAGGCATCTCGCACCGCGATCGAGCTAGCGCGCTCGGCCATGGTGCGTAATCGGCTGCGAACGTCGTCCAGATCCTTCAAGGTTTTCAGTAGTAAATCAATCGTCAGGTCGGCCTGTTGAATCAACAACGCGGCTCCGTTATCACTCAACCATTCGGCGTTCGCTTTCTGCTGATTGTCGCTATGGTAGGGATAGGGGATTAATACAGAGGGCAGCCCCACCGCCGCAAGTTCGCACACGGTGCTAGCGCCGGAGCGGCACACGACCAGATCAGCCCATCGATATGCTGACGCCATATCATCGATGAAGGGCACGAGTCTGTTGTCATTGCTAATTTCGATGCTCAGGGACTGGTACAGCTTCCGGGTTTCATCGAAGGTTGTGCTACCCGACTGGTGATAGGTCTTCGGTGGATTGTCGCTACCCCAACGCGCCAGCATCTCAGGAATGGCTGCGTTAATGGCCGCCGCTCCCTGGCTTCCGCCCAAGACAAGAATCTGCAAGGGCGCGTCCGATGTCGATGTCGATGCAGCGGAACCTGATCCCTGCTTCCCTTTCGCTATGGCAACAATTTCCTCTCTCAGCGGATTGCCGGTATGAATCACTTTTTCGTTTTGCGCAAATGTATTGGGAAAGGCCTCGAAAACGCGATCGGCAAATTTCGCAAGAATTTTGTTTGTCGCACCGGCGACGGCATTTTGTTCATGAATTAACAATCGCTTCCCCATTAATTTTGCCGCGATGCCACCGGGGCCAGAAACATAACCTCCCATGCCCAGTACACACCGCGGTTTTACCCGGCTGATAACAAAAATCGATTGAACCAAAGCCCGTGCCAGCATAAACGGCGCCATCAGTTTACGGGCGATGCCCTTGCCCCTGAGTCCTTGCACGGAAATGGTATGAATCGCAATGTCGGTATCGGCTAACAACTCATTTTCCATTCCGCTGGCGGTGCCTAACCACTCTGTGCGCACGCCTTTGGCCGCAAGTTTTTGTGCAATCGACAGGGCCGGAAATATGTGGCCGCCCGTACCCGCCGCCATGATGAGGATGCTGGTATTATCCGCAATCGGGTTCAGACTCACTGAGCAACTTCCCTGGCGGAAAAGCATTCCGTCTCATACTGAATACGCACCAGTAATGCCACCATGAAGCAACTCACAATCAGACTGGCACCGCCATAACTCAAGAAGGGCAGGGTTAGCCCCTTGGTCGGTAACAGGCCTATATTGACACCGATATTGATCATCGCCTGGCCGGCGAACAGCAAGCCCAGACCATAGGCAAAGAATGCCGCGAACAATCGATTCTTAAGATGTGCGGCTTTGCCGATGGCAAAGGCGTTCATCACCAACAGACAAAAAAGCAGCACGATGACGGCAACACCAAACAAACCCAGTTCTTCGCCGATTATGGCGAGCACGAAGTCATTGTGCGCCTCAGGCAGAAAATAGAGTTTCTGAATGCTGTTTCCCAGGCCTACTCCGAACCATTCGCCGCGCCCAAACGCGATCAAGGCCTGGGTCAGTTGATAGCCACCACCGTAGACATTTTCCGCCGCCCAGGGATTCAGGAAAGAAGAAAGCCGGACGATCACATAGGGCTTCATGATGGCGAGGGAAGCCACTGCACCGACACAAAGTATCAGCATCAGGAAGAATCGATAAAGTTTGGCGCCGGCCAGAAAAATCATGCTGAATGCGGTCAGCATCAGTATCACCATGACTCCGTGATCCGGCTCGAAATGCAGGAGTACCACCGCCGCGAAGATCACCGCCAATGGTTTAAAAAACCCCGACCATTTCTCGCGCACTTCATCCAGATGACGCTCAAGGAAAGAAGCCAGGTAGATCACGATAAATACCTTGGCAAGCTCGGATGGTTGCAGATTAATGAAACCCAGATCGATCCACCTGGCACTACCGTTTACGACCTTGCCGACACCGGGTACGAACACCAGGAGTAAGAGTCCATAGGAAGCCATTAGCAAAAACCAGCTATAACTGCGCCAGGTTTTAATCGGCACATGTAAGGTGATGATCGCTACCAGCAAGCCAATCACCGCGAAGATGGCCTGTCGCTTGAGGTGATAGAAAGGGTCACCAAACTGACTGCTGGCAATTTCTATGGACGCCGATGTCATCATCAGCAATCCGCCTAGCAATAGAATTCCCGTGATTAATAGCAGGGAATTCAAGGACTGTGGCGCTGACAGTTTCAGCCCCGGCATTCCCCGCCCTGGCCGCCTGCTTACTGTGCCAGCCATGCTCATTGCAGGCCCTCCACGGATTGAATAAATGCCTGGCCGCGGTGTTGAAAATTATCGAACATATCGAAACTCGCACAGGCAGGTGAGAGCAGGACCGCATCGCCAGGTTCGGCATGGTCCAGCGCAACTGCAACGGCATCTTCCATGTCAATTGCAAAGTAGGTTCGAATGTCGGCATCAAAACTCGCAGCCATCTCCACCGCATCCCGCCCGATAAGAATCACTTCCTTTCCCCATCGATTAATTACTGGCACCAGGGGTTTAAAATTGGCACCCTTGCCCACACCCCCCGCAATCAAGACGATGTGTCCGGAGATTCTTTGCCCCAGGCCCTCAACCGCAGCCATGGTCGCACCCACGTTAGTACCTTTTGAATCATTGTAAAATTCAATGCCTGACACATTTCTTACCCACTGACAGCGGTGGGGCAACCCGGAAAATTCTGTGATGGCAGCCCTAATTTGCTTGAGGTCTATTCCCAATGCCATCGCTATCGCACTCGCCGCAAGCACATTCGAAATATTGTGCTGGCCAAACACTTTCAACTCATTAACCGATACGATCTTTTCAAACTGATAAGCCAGGTATTGATCGCCGTCTTCTTCCAACACCCCCAAACCGTTAACACCCGGTCGGCTAAACCCAAATTCCCACACCGGTACGTTCATTTTTCTTGAGGGGTAGCTATGGTGTTCGTCACGATTGACTACGATCTGCTTGCAACCATTGAAGATCCGCTGTTTCGCCTCGTGATACTCAGTCAGATTCTCGTAGCGATCCATATGATCTTCGCTGAGGTTTAACAATACCGCCACTTCAGCGCCCAGGTTTTCGACTGTTTCCAATTGAAAACTCGATACTTCTAACAGGTAAAGATCCCTGCTGTCCTCGGTCAATAAATCCAGCACGGGCTTGAAATTTACCCCATCCAGGTTTCCACCCAGGCCGAAGTTCTTTCCTGCCTCGCGTAAAATTTCAGTCAGCATCGCTACCACTGTACTCTTGCCATTGGAACCGGTAACAGCCACGATTGGCGCCGTCACAACCTTAGAGAAAATATCGATATCCCCGCTGACCGCAACCCCGGTATTCTGTGCGGCTACAATCTCTGGGGTTTTTAGACTTACCCCCGGACTAACAAGCAGCTCAGTGGCAGTCAAAAATGTCTGCAGCGAAAACTCACCCAGTTCGCATTCAATCTCGGGCATTAGCCGCTTTAGCTCCGCCAGTGAGGGCGGATCGAGGCGACTATCGACCACCTTGAAGGCGCGCCCGCGGGCAGCAAAATACTTCGCGCAGGACAGGCCAGTGCTGCCTAGACCAACAATTAGGCTTGCCGATTGTGTCGCTGAGTGAGCCACCTCTGAGTCCACCATCCGGGTCTGTCCCGTCCGCCGTTAACGAAGCTTCAATGTCGCCAGCCCAAATAAAACCAGCATCACCGTAATAATCCAGAAGCGTACAATTACGCGGGGCTCTGGCCAGCCTTTCAATTCAAAGTGATGATGCAGCGGTGCCATTCTGAAAATTCGTTTGCCGGTTAATTTGAACGAAGCCACTTGTAAAATCACCGAAGCAGTTTCCATGACAAAGATGCCGCCCATGATGAAGAGAACAATTTCGTGGCGTGAGATCACCGCCATCACGCCCAGTGACGCACCCAGAGCCAGGGCACCGACGTCACCCATAAATATTTGCGCCGGGTAGGTGTTAAACCAGAGAAAACCAAGTCCCGCGCCCATCAGGGCGCCGGCAAAAATCACAATTTCACCGGCTCCAGAGACATTGGGAATATTCAAGTAGGCGGAAAACTCACTGTGCCCGGCAAGATAAGCAATCAGGCCCAGCGCGCCACCCACCATTACCGTCGGTAGAATCGCGAGTCCGTCCAGGCCATCGGTAAGATTAACGGCGTTGCTAAATCCCACAATCATAAAATAGGTAATGACGATATAGAGCACGCCGACATCGACCGCTACATCTTTAAAAAATGGAATGATGTACTGCGTTTCGACCGGACTCTGCGCGGTATAGTAGAGAACGATAGCGGCAGTTAATCCAATCAGGGACTGCCAGAAATATTTCCACCTAGCGGATAATCCCACGGTGTTTTGTTCAAACACCTTGCGATAATCATCAACCCATCCCACCGCCCCGAATGCCACCGTCACCAGCAATACCGTCCAGACATAATGATTACTCAGGTCTGACCACAGCAAGGTACTGATGGCGATGCTCACCAGGATCAGCGCACCGCCCATCGTTGGCGTACCGGCTTTACTGAAGTGAGACTCTGGTCCATCATCCCGAACCACCTGGCCTATCTGGTGATAATTCAGGCGTCGTATCATCCACGGTCCGATGAGCAGGGACACGGCCATGGCAGTAAGAATGCTGAAAATACCCCTCACTGTGATGTACTGGAGGACAGCAAAATTGCTATTTAACTGCATTAGATAGTCTGATAACCAAATCAGCATTAGAATTCCTCACTCTCACGCAAAACTTTTACCACCGCGTCCATCCCGGCTCCCCGCGAACCCTTTACTAAAAATGTCACATCCGAGCTTGCCATGTCTTGGCATGCGGTCATCAACTCACCCATCTTAGAAAAATGCCTGCCACCTGAGCCGAAGGCCTTCACTGTAAATTCACTCTGCTCGCCAACAGCCCACAGCTTGTCTATGCCAGCCTTCGCCGCGTATTCACCAACGCCGCTGTGCGCCGACTCCGACGCCTTGCCCATTTCTTTCATATCGCCGGCGATCAAAAACCTAAGACCTGAACAGGAGCCGAGCACATCGATGGCGGCCCTGAATGAACTCGGACTGGCGTTATAACTGTCATCTATTAGGCAGCTATTATTCACCCCTGCCAATGGATGCATGCGCCCTGGCACCGGTTGCAGAGAGGCGAGTCCCGATTCGACCTGATCCAGACTTGCGCCCGCCTCGATCGCAGTTGCTGCGGCGGCAACTGAATTCGCTACGTTGTGCACACCGAGCAGTTTAATGGCAATCCGGCGCTGCCCCATGGGTGTGATCAAATTGAAGGAAACTTTTCCTCTTGCACCCAGGGCGATATCGCTGCAACTGTAGTCGGCATTTTCGCGCCCGAGTTCCGTAGAAAATAAAACCGTGCGCCTGCTTCCCGCCCTTAGCATCCAGTCATGGACATGGGCATCATCGGCATTCAGTATTAACAATCCCTCAGCGCCGAGCGCATCGATTATTTCCCCTTTCGCCGAGACAATGCCTTCGAGGCTGCCGAAGCCCTCGATGTGGGCAGCACTCGCGTTCGTAATCAGGGCTATATCAGGCTGTGTAAGCCTGGCGCTGAAGCCAATCTCTCCTGCACTATTTGCTCCCATTTCAATAACGGCGAAGTCATGGCTGGGTTCCAGATCCAACAAGGTAAGCGGCACCCCAATCGTATTATTCAGATTGGCCTGGGTGATAAGCGTCTCTCCTGCTGCACTCAGAATTGCCCCCAACATTTCCTTAACCGTGGTTTTGCCCTGGCTACCGGTGAGGGCAATGACCTTGGCCCGACTTCGCTTACGATTAAGCGCCGAAATTTTACCCAGAGCCACGTGGGTATCGACAACCCTCAATGTTGGGATTGTCGATTCAAGCTCTCGACTAACCACAGCCGCGCAGGCGCCTTTCTCCGCCGCAGCGTTGACGAACTCATTGCCGTCGAAATTATCACCCGCCAGTGCAAGATAGAGCGACCCGCGGGCGAGCGTTCGGGTGTCTGTAGACAGGCATGAAAACTCGAGGTCAGCGCCAGTGAGTTCACCGCCAATCTCTTCAACAAGCAAAGATAAAGTCATTGTTTCAATCAAATCCTTTCAGCTGCCCCGTGAACTCTTGCTGCGTTTCTGCAAGGCCAATCGAACCTGATTGGCATCACTAAAAATCAGCTTGTTGCCACCAATATCCTGATAAGTTTCATGACCTTTTCCCGCCACCAGGACGACATCACCGGCTTGCGCATTCTCGATGGCAAATTCAATCGCTTGCGCCCGGTCTCGCAAGACCGTCACCGCAGATTTATTATTTATTCCGCTCAATATGTGCTGGACTATTTCCTCACCTTTCTCCTTCCTGGGGTTGTCATCTGCGATAATTAATCTATCGGCATATTTTTCGGCGATCTCTCCCATCATCGGCCGCTTGCCCTTGTCCCGATTTCCACCACAGCCAAATACGCACCAGATATTTCCCTCGAAGTGATCCCTGAGGCCACTGAGGGCGGCGCGAAGCCCGTCCGGGGTGTGCGCATAATCGACCATCGCAGTAATCTCTTCACTATCGCCGATAATTTCCATGCGACCATTTACCGGTTTGAGATTAGAAATTCCCTGGCACAGTTCATCGATATTGACTTCCTTCCTGGCGGGCAAATAGCTGAGAAGCGCAGCGGTTACCGCCAGCAGATTACTGAAATTAAAATAGCCGATGAGCCTGCCTTTAACTATCCCGCTGCCAATGGGAGTACATATTCGCGCCTCGAAACCGTGGCGATTCAAACTCAATTCCTCCGCATGCACCGTGGCGATCGACTTGTTGATACTGTAGGTGGAGACTTCGACCCCCTTCGCAATACTATTAATAATCGACAAGGCGTAGGGATCATCAAGATTGACGATGGCATGCTTCAGGCCCTTCGCGGTAAACAGTTTCTTCTTGTTTTCAGCATAGGCTTCCATACTCCCGTGATAATCGAGATGATCTCGAGTCAAATTCGTAAATATTGCTGTCTCGAACTGAACTTTCTTCACTCGTTTTTGATGCAGACCGACGGATGAAACCTCCATCACCACCGGATCGACGCCGTCGACTACCATTTCCGCAAGCGCCATCTGGGTAAACACGGCATCGGGTGTTGTTAGTTGGGTTTCCTTGAGATCGCCATAAATGCCGTAGCCCAAAGTACCGATGAGGCCACATTTGAAATTCGCCTCGGCTAGCGCCTGGGCGATGAACTGGCTGCAGCTGGTTTTTCCATTGGTTCCGGTGATTCCTATCACCGTGAGTTTTTCACTGGGGCGAGAATAGAAACGTGCGGCGATTTCACTAATTTTCGCCGGCAGGTTATCTATCGCCACAACCGGCACATTGCCAATCACCTGCACGCCCTCCCAGTTGTCGTCGGCATCGGCCAATATCGCCGCAACACCTACATCGATGGCTTTATCGATATAGTCACGCGCATCATGATTACGTCCAAAACAGGCTAGAAACAGGTCGCCTTCGCGCAGCAGCCGGCTGTCCAGCTGAACACCCGTAATCATTATGCTGGCGGCATCGGGGATGGCATCGGTAGACTCCACCAGATCGGTGATGAGATCGAGCAGGCTGGCGTGTGAATTCAGTTGTTCTGCTGTATTCATGGCGACAGTGACCTTAGCTCCCTCGAAGGGGTGACGGGAATTTTGTCCGGCGAAACATTTAACAGTCTCATGGCGCCGGCGGCTATTCTTGAAAACACCGGAGCCGCCACCTGGCCCCCATAATGCTCTTCGCCTTTAGGCTCATTGACTACGACGACAATGACGAGCCTGGGATTTGAAGCCGGCACCAATCCCACGAATAAAGAGTTATGAAGATTTTCTTCATAGCCGAATTCGCCTACAACATGAGCCGTGCCGGATTTTCCAGCCACCGAGTAGAAGGGAATGTTTGCCCCCAGCACTGCACCACCGCGACTCTTGTCCACAACAGTCTCCAGCGCGGTTAGCAGCTGTCTGCTAATCACGGCGCTCAGCACCCGTTCCCTGGGCAAAGACGCCACGCTATCCGCATCCAACTTTAAGAGCGTGACCGGCTTTTTGATGCCACCGTCGGCAATAACCGAATACGCCTGGGCGAGCTGCAGTGCCGATACGGAAAGCCCGTATCCATAAGATAATGTCGCCGTTCCTATCCGACTCCATCGTCGTGGATTAGGCAGTACCCCACTGCGTTCTCCAGGAAACCCGGTACCGGTGACCTGGCCAAATCCTACTCTTTCCAATAAATCTCTAATCGGTTCCGCGCCGATCTCCAGGGCTATTTTGCTGGCGCCGATATTGCTGGATTTCGTAATGACTTTTTCGACGGTCAGGGTGCCATAGTTGAAAATATCTCTGATTGTGTTGCCACTGACCATCATCCAACCCGGACTGGTCTCGATCACAGTATCCATACGATAGATGCCGGTTTCCAAGGCGGCTGCTATGGTGAAGGCCTTGATTGTCGAACCGGGTTCGAAGACATCGGTGATTGCCCGGTTACGCAGCACACTGAAATCCGTTATGTTGACTTTATTGTGCGGGTTATAGGAAGGCTGGTTGGCCATTGCCAGCACTTCACCGGTCGCAACATCCAGCACTACCACCGTCGCCGATTTTGCCCGCCTGGTGATATATTCTGCCTTTAACTCTCTATAGGCCAGATTCTGCAGGCGAAAATCGATACTGAGCTCCAGGAGTTTGCCGGCTTGGGCGGTCTGAATGGTATTGAGTTCCTCGATAATGTGGCCACGTCGGTCCTTCATTACCTGTAGACGCCCCGGCACTCCACGTAACCAAGCGTCGTAGGCCAGCTCCAGGCCTTCCTGACCCTCATCATCCACATTGCTGAAACCAATCAGGTGAGCCGCCACCTCACCCTGGGGATAGAAGCGCTGGTATTCTTGTTGCACGTAGAGCCCATCTATATCCAGGGCAAGAACGCGGTCTGCGTCGGCAGGTGGTAAGCGTCTCTTCACATACAGAAATTCCCGGCCAGAATTCTTGGCGATGTTGCGCCCGAGTACTTCCGGGTTCAGTTCCAGCTCCATCGCGAGTTGACGGATAGCGACGTCGTTACCTGCAATTTCACCCGGATTAACCCACAGGGATTTCACCGGTGTACTGACCGCCAGGGGCTCACCGTTTCTATCCGTGATCAGCCCTCTATTTGCCACCAGCGGCACCGTGCGAATCGTCCTGGCATCTCCCTGCCCCTGCAAAAACTCCCGTTCCAGAATGTGCAGCGCGACCACTTTCCAGCCGATAAGCGATACACAGCAAAAGAGGACAAATAGCACAAGATACTGGCGCCATATTGGGATTATCGAATGGGTTTGAGGGTTACTCATGGCTCACCATGACGATATTGGATGTCTCAGGAACCCGCATCTGCAATCGGTTTACTGCCTTTTGCTCGATTCTTCCCTCGACGCTAAAGGTACTTTGTTCTATGAGTAGCTGGCCCCACTCGATCTCAAGTGCATTCGCCTGTTCGCGAAGCTCCTGTAATTCGTTGAAAGAGAAACGATTCTCATGTGTCGTATTAACCACAGACAGACCGGAGATGAGTGCTATTGACAGCAACACGAATAGGCCAAGGGTGGGAGGTCGGTAAACCCCGGCCCATTGCAGAATAGATGGACGTTGACTCACTACAAGTTTTCCAGACCTTCTGCTGCTGCCAGTACCCATGCGGGAGCCTTCGATCATGTATTCAATACCTCCCATAAAGCCAGGCGGATCGCTATCATGAAAAATCTCAGGCAATTTTTTCAGCGACTCGCATTGTGGCGCTTCTTGCCCGCGGATTTCTGTTCACTTCGCCTACGCTGGCCTTGATTGCTTTTGCTATCGGTCTCAGCCGAGGATTTAACATCTCCTGCGGCACCGGAAGGTCCCTCGGATAGCTATCACCGGTTGTCTGCAAGGCCATAAATTTCTTGACTATTCGGTCTTCCAGCGAATGAAAACTGATAACCACCAGGCGACCGCCAATCGTCAATAAATCGAGCGCCTGATCCAGCCCTTTTTCCAACTCATCAAATTCGCTGTTAATGAAAATACGTATACCCTGAAAAGCGCGTGTCGCCGGATGCTTTGATTTTTCCCATGCCGGATTTGCCTGCTTGATAATCTCAGCCAACTGACCCGTTGTTGTTATCTCTCGCTCCGCCCTTTCCAGCACGATTCTCCTGGCCATGCGTCTGGAGTGCCGCTCTTCCCCAAACCGATAAATCACATCGGCTATAGCCTTCTCATCCGCCGTTTTTATCCATTGCGCCGCACTGATTCCCTGCCCTGGATCCATGCGCATATCGAGAGGACCGTCGCGTAGAAAACTGAATCCTCTGCTGCTATCGTCCAGTTGCGGCGAGGAAACCCCGAGGTCAAACAAGATTCCATCTACCTCGCCAAATAGTCCGCGGTTTCTGGTAATTTCACCAAGCTCACTGAAGGGCTGATGTATCACCTCTAACCTGTGGTCTTGCTGGCGCAACTTCTGCGCTGCCACGATCGCGTCTGGATCTCGATCCAGGGCCAACAGTCTGCCCTGGGGCCCCAGGCTTTCGAGTATTAATCGGCTATGGCCTCCACGCCCGAAGGTTGCATCGATAAAGGTTTTGCCTGCGTGAATCCGCAGAGCCGCAACGGCCTCTTGCATCAAAACTGATTCATGCAATGAATTCGCTGTCATCACTCAGCCATCCCTACAGCGCCCCTCTTATAAGGACAAGGAGCGTAATTTATCCGGTAATTCTCCGTCAGTCGTGGACTCCGATAACCACTGATCTCGTTGTTGGTTCCATATTTCCTGACTCCAGATCTCGAGTTTTTTACCCTGACCGATCAGGCAAACATGTTTTTCCAGTTGCGCGTATTGCCGCAATTCCTGTGGCAGCAAGATTCTGCCGCTGCTATCCAGCTCCAAATCGTTGGCATGACCGATCAGCAGGTGTTTGACCCGTTGCGACATTGGATCGAAGCTGGAGAGAGATTCAATTTGACGTTCGATCTGTTCCCATTCGGGTACAGGATAGAGCAGAAGGCAGCGATGGTTGGTGTCGATGGTAACCACAAGATGCCCGGAGCAATGATGCAGTAATTGCTCACGGTAGCGCGCAGGCATGGCCATGCGCCCTTTCGCATCGAGATTGATGGTATTTATGCCGCGAAACACCTATTGTCCCCATTATTCTTGGAAATATGTCTTGCGTGGAGGGTAAAACTTACACCAACCTCCACTAATCGACAAATATTTCCACTTTTCGCCACAAAGAAACACTATAGGGACAGCAAAGCGCCAGCGCAAGCACTATTTAATTGATTTACTTCAAGAAAAGTCGTGAACGTGTCGCTAAAAGTAAGGAACTGGCGCGGAAATGTTCAATTCCCATAGGCACAAATTCAGCAATAACAATTCCGTAGCAACAACCATTAAAGTGCTTTATTAAGAGCTCTGTAGATTGCCGCGCCTCCGGCTTGAGAATTGCCGAATCTGGTGCACAGAAATTAAAATAGAGTCAGCCTGTAAGCCGGGTTCTGTCGAGGACAATTATTCATCTGCAACCTGCGTCACCGCAGGCTTGTAGCGGCCTACCCGAATCCAATGCGAGCAACATTAGAGGATTCCTATTTGGCCTTGCTCCGGGTGGGGTTTACCTTGCCACGAGCTGTTGCCAGTCGCGCGGTGTGCTCTTACCACACCATTTCACCCTTACCTAACGCCCACCACCCCCGCCTCAGTTGACAAGATCAACATCGGCTCAGGTCGTGGTGCCGGGCGGTATATTTTCTGTTGCACTTGCCGTGGGTTCACACCCCCCAGGCGTTACCTGGCACCCTGCTCTGTGGAGCCCGGACTTTCCTCTACCAGATTCCTCTGATATCGGATATTCGATAATAGAAGAGTAAAAGGTAGCAATTGCCCAGCTGACTCTGCCACAGACTAATTCAGGGGAAACCCGATTACAAGTCAATCCCCAACAGCTCGTTAATCTTCGAGAATTGCGCTGTAGAGTTGGTTTTTCCTGGCACCGGTGAACTCGCTGGCGATGGCAACCGCTCGCTTCATCGAGATATCGTGACGCAATGATTTCACGAGCGCAACAGCCTGTTGCAACTTGCGCGCCTCCACCTCGAGCTCGTCACAAGGGGCGACAATGATGACGAATTCTCCCTTGCGCTGATTGCTGTCCTGCTGCAGCCAGGCCAGGCAATCCAGGCTGGTCCCCAGGAAGTGGGTTTCAAATTTTTTGCTGATTTCCCTGGCTACAAATACCTGTCTATCCGACCCGAAAATCTGCTGCATGTCACCGATACTTTCCACTATGCGGTGTGGGGATTCATAGAAGACCAAGGATCGAGACTCGGCGGCGAGTGCCTGCAGCCGCGCCCGCCTGGCGGCAGATTTATGGAGCAAGAATCCCTCGAAGGCAAATTTGTCCGTGGGCAGTCCGGCAACACTTAGGGCGGCGGTGAGGGCACAGGCTCCCGGAATTGGGATTACCCGCAATCCCAAAACCCTGGCCCGGCAGACCAACTTGTAACCTGGATCTGAAATCAGTGGCGTTCCGGCATCTGAAATCAAGGCCACAGACTCTCCCGATTGCAACGCAGCGATTATTTTACTAGCTACCGCTTTGCCGCTGAATTCATGGTATGACAGCAGCGGCGTGGCAACCCCTATGGCCTGCATCAATTTCTTGCTGTGACGAGTGTCCTCGGCTGCGATCTTGCTAACCGATCCCAAGACTTCGACCGCCCGCTTGGAAATATCATCCAGGTTACCGATGGGTGTCGCCACCACGTAGAGTGTGCCCTTATCAGCCATATAGGTTTCTCATTGCTGTCAACTACGCAGCCGGACTAGGCGCTGGCTCCTCCTGGTTCAACAAAACAGCCACCACACTCAGTGTCAGAGCCCGGCACCCTAGCTTATTCTGCGAATAAATTGCCGTTCCCCGCAAACTGTATTAATCTTTTTAGTATTGAGCTTGCGTGTCCAGGCCTTGCACCTGGTGCGAAACCCGCAAACATCGACGACTCCATGACCAGGCAACTAAATCATCTTGATCACCAAGGCAATCGTTAAATTTCCGAGACAGCTTGTGCTGGTCCTGGTGTTGTTAGCTGGTTTCGGCTGCAGTAGCAGCCAACAAACCACAATTGAAAGCGGCGCTGGGATTCAGTCTACAGCAGAGTCTATTGATGAGCTATTGCGGCTGGCGCAGAGCCGTTCGGGTTTTGAGGCCTCGGCACTATCGATTCAGGCTATGGAGCTGATGCTGGATGACGGTCAGTCGACCCGGGCTGGACTCATCGCTGCGCAGTTACCCGAGCCTGAATCACTGCCTGGGTCATATCAGTTTCGCTATGCCTTGGTTCGCGCAGAAATCGCTCTCTATCGGCAGCAGCCGGAAGCCGCCCTGGCCTGGCTTAGGGGCGATCTGATCGACAGTCTCGAGAACCCGGCGCAGCGTGTAGATGACTATTATTTATTGTTGGCAGGCGCATATCGCGCTAACGAAGAATTTACCGAGGCTATAAATGCCTATCTGCAGATCTCCGCCAGCAGTGATCAGGCTGGCGATGGTGAACTGGTTAATAGCATCTGGGACACCTTAATCCACCTCGATGAAGCGTCGTTTTCCGCGTATGCAGCTAGTGCGAATAGTTACGAATCCAGGGGTTGGATCGAGCTGGCCGAAGTAGTTCGATCCAACCAGTCCAGCATCAAACGACAACTCGATGCGATCACGCAATGGCGGCGAGTGTGGATTCGACACTCCGCCTCCACAAGACTCCCGCAAGAACTCGATGACTTGCGACGGGTGTGGGATGAAAGACCCAGACATATCGCCCTGATACTGCCCTTACAGGAAATTGCAGGCCAGGCCATCCAGGAAGGATTTTTCAGTGCGTATTACCAGGCGCTTGCGATCAGCAGAGAGGTGCCACGTATCTCAATTTATGACAGCAGCGACGTCAGAATTATTTTCCCAATTTATGATGAAGCCGTTGCCAGTGGCGCAGATCTGATTATCGGTCCTCTGAGCAAGGAACTGGTGAATCAATTGCAGCAATTGCCTGAACTGCCAGTGCCTACGCTCGCACTCAACTATGCCGACGACACGCAATTGCGACAAACTGTGCTGTATCAATTTGGCCTTGCGCCAGAAGACGAAATCGCCCAGGCCATCGATCTTGCCTGGGACGCCGGTCATAGAAATGCCGCCGTCATCACTCCGCGATCGGAAAGTTATATGCGTCTGCAATCTATATTTTCCGAACTGTGGTCGGCCAGGGGCGGAAATCTGGTTTCCCAGGCGGCTTTTAGCGGCGACGGGGACTATGTTGATGTCATCAAACGATTGATGGCGATCGACTCTTCCGAGGCCAGGAGGGACCGATTACTGGATTTATTGCCGAGGAATACCCTGGAATTCACACCACGACGACGCAGTGATCTGGATTTTATATTCCTGATCGCCAACCCGAGACAGGGCCGACAGCTGAAACCCACCCTGGCATTCTATTTTGCGGGCAATATACCCGTTTACTCGATGCCATCAATCTACGATGGACAGGAAAATGAAAGTGAAAACAGAGACCTCGATGGCATCATATTCACCGTGGCGCCCTGGGTACTCGACTCTTCCAACCCGCTAAAATCAGAGATGTCCGCGAGCCTGCGACAGGCACAGGGAGCCTTGCAACGATTTCGGGCAATGGGCGTCGATTGCTTTCGATTATATCCTCGCCTGGGGCAATTAGCAGATCATCAGATAGAGAGTTTTCAAGGCGCAACTGGCGTCCTCAGATTATCTCCCAATCAACAAATTCATCGCACACTTGACGTCGCCAGATTTGTTAACGGCATAGCGACAGAGATCGAGAGCTACGCCAACAACAGAAACTAAGGCAGCTCTGATCAATTCAATGACCACTGTGGCTTACAGCCGATTCACACCATGGCGAGACGGAACTCACTATTTAAAAACACACGACAGTTTGGCCATACCCAGGAAATCCTTGCAGCTAAATATTTACGCGAGCATGGATTAAAACTTACCCGCAGCAACTACCAGTGTCGCGTCGGTGAGATCGACCTGATAATGGTCGATAGCCGCCGAGTACTGGTGTTTGTGGAAGTTCGATTCAGACGATCCAGTCGATTCGGCACCGCCATAGATTCTATTACCAGGACGAAGCAAAGAAAGATTCGGCGCACCGCCGCCCATTTCCTCATCTCAAATCCACAATTTGCAAATCGAATCTGTCGATTTGATGTGATTGGCATCTCCCCCTCACCGCGCAGTGGTGAATTGCAATATCAGTGGATAAAAAGTGCATTCGAGTGAAACTTTTTGATTACCAGGGGAGTCTATTTCCTAGGGCCACCACAGACCTCGTTTATCTAAAATTGAGGGCAGATTGGCCGATATAATGCATGCTTTTATTAAGATTACGCAACTATGAATATACAAGATCGAATTAGTGCGCATTTCCAGGATAGCATTAGCACGAAACAGCGGGCAGCCAGTGAGCTAGTACCGTCCATACATAGAGCCGGGGAAATCATGGTGCGGTGTCTGTTAGAGAACGGCAAGATTTTATGTTGCGGAAATGGCGGTTCTGCGGGGGACGCACAACATTTTTCTGCGGAGCTACTCAATCGTTTCGAACGCGAGCGCCCGGGACTGCCGGCTCTGGCCCTCACTACAGACAGCTCGACCATAACTGCGATCGCCAATGACTATAGCTACGAAGAGATATTCTCAAAACAGATTTCCGCCTTGGGACAAGCTGGAGATGTTTTGTTAGCAATATCGACGAGTGGCAATTCGGCAAATGTCATCCAGGCTATAAAGGCAGGCCAAGATAGGGAAATGCTGGTAGTCGCACTCACGGGCAAAGATGGCGGCGACGTGGCGCGGTCACTTTCCAATAAGGACGTGGAGATTCGGGTGAGTTCTGACAGCACTGCCCGCATACAGGAAGTCCACCTCGTTGTTATTCATTGCCTATGCGATTTCATTGACACACAACTATTCCCAGGAGATGAAGCATGAAAATTTACAGAGTACTGATCTTGGTCACCTTGCTTGTTACTTCTTCCTGTACGGCGATTCTGCTCAGGACCACCGGTGAACAGGGCATACAGGAAGACCCATCAGAAAGAACCGCTGGCGCAGTAATTGAAGACCAGGTAATCGAAACCAAGATCATCGTCAACATGAAATCTCAGAACGCGGCATTCAAACAAGCACATTTTGACGTCATCAGTCACAACGGCGTAGTCTTGCTGATAGGACAGGTAGAATCTGAACAGTTAAAATTCCTGGCCACAGAGATCGCCAGCCAGGCGAGTACAAAAATCAAGCGAATTCACAACGAACTCGAAGTCACGGAAAAGTCCAGCTTCATGGATCGTAGCAGCGATGTATGGATTGCAACGAAGGTGCGAACCCTGATGTTGACCGACAATCAGGTGCCTTCTTCCCAGGTAAGAGTTATTGCAGAAAATGGTGCCATTTACCTGATGGGCCTGATAAGTCAGCGCGACGGTGACAACGCCGCCAACGTAGCTCGCAATGTCTCCGGTGTCACCAAAGTCGTCAAAGTATTTGAGTACATAAACTAAGGCACGCCGCTTTTCTACTTGACCACTCGCAAGCTCGGCTTCTTTTTACCTGCGCCTGGCGACTTTACTCCTGATGGGATGCCTCGTGGACCATCGGGCGATCCCGGCTTCGGGGGTTCGGGGAGAATTCCATCGGCCTCGAAGACCATTCCCTGCCCACTCTCCTTCGCATAGATTCCCATCACCGCCCCAATTGGAACAAACACACTCTTGGGGATGCCGGCGAAGCGACCGTCGAAGTCTATGGCCTGATTGCGAATGAAAAGATTTTGTACGGCATTCGGAGAGATGTTGAGGATGATCTGACCATCTTTGACGTGTTCCTGGGGAACTTCCACACCGTCTACGAAGGCATTGACCAGAATGTAGGGCGTGCAATCGTTCTCCAGAATCCAGTCATAGAGTGCCCGCACTATATACGGTCGGCTAGAACTCATCGTCATCGCAAACACTCCATCTTGAGCGACTGCTCTTCTAAACCATCTCCTTTTCCTGTTCGGAAAAGCTCGCCATCACCGACTCTCTTTCAAACAGTCGATCCCGGTATTCCAGCAATGGTTTCGTGGTTTTGTTCTTTGGTAATTCTATCCCCATTATCGGCAAGCGCCATAGAATTGGTGTGACACAGCAATCAACAATAGTAAATTCATCACTCATGAAAAAGGGCTTTTCACCAAATATGGGTGCTATCGATATCAGGCTGTCACGCAATTCATTGCGCATCTTGTCCAACTGCGCAGGAGTTCCGTCCCCAGCCATGATTGGATCAACCAATCTGCACCAGTCTCTCTTGATTCGATAAATCCAGAGCCTGCTCTGGGCTCTCGCTACCGGATACACCGGAAACAAGGGCGGGTGCGGGAATCTCTCATCGAGGTATTCCATCATGATGTTGGCTTCATATAAAACCAGATCACGATCGACCAATGTCGGCAGGGTATTGTATGGATTCAGACTGGCAAGATCTTCCGGCTTGTCATCCGGATCTACATCGATGGTTTCAACTGCTACGCCTTTCTCTGCAAGAACCACGCGCACTCTATGGCTATAGTGGCTGGTTCCGTCCGAATAAAATGTCATGGAAGATCTTTTAGCGACCACACCCATAGCGATTCCTCTAATTTGAAATGTTAAATTTTCTTCTTAAATTACAAGCAAAGTTTGGCGCAGACTTCAATGGTAGTCTTTGGCAAATTCTCGACCCATTAAGAAGGTGAAAATATACAGAACAGCCAAAAATAACAGCACCCAGACCCCAATTTCCTGCCGCCTCGCTCGTATTGGTTCGCCGATGTAATACAGAAAATTGACAAGCTCGGCGACAGTCCCATCAAACTCAGATTCGCTCATGCTACCAGAACCCGCCAGGTGGCTTAGCTCGCACTGACTGGGATCATCACTACCATGATCGTCACAGCTCACGTCACCCTGCAACTCGTGCAACACGTTTGGCATTCCCACGTTGGGGAATAGCTTGTTGTTGGCACCAAACTGGCGTGAACTATCGTTGTAAAATGATTTCAGGTAGGTATACAGCCAATCTGCCGTACGTACCCGACCTATCAGGGTCAGGTCTGGTGGTGCGGCACCGAACCAGTCCAGGGCATCATCCTTGGACAGCGTATTCTCAATCAAGTCGCCGATCAGGGCGTCACCGAAAACCAGGTTGGACATCACCAACTCATGGGGAATCTCCAGGTCGTCGGCGGTACGAGCGTAGCGTGCGTATCCGAGTTCATGACAGCTCACACAGTAATTCATGTAAGTGCGGAATCCTCGCTGCAATGACCCCTTGTCATCAAAATCGGTCTCCACCTGTTGCAGATGAATGTTGCTCTCCGAAGCCTCGGCGCTTCCCGAGACCAGCAACAGCGGTATTACCACCAGCGCGATGATCAACAAGATACTACCCAACAATTGCGGAATGCTGATCCAGCGACCGCTAGTAATGCGCTCCGGTGGCGTCGCGGTCTGCTCTATTCGTGTGTACCAGGGCATGGCGATGAAATAGCCAAAATACACGACCGTCATTATTTGCGCTAACAGCGTCTTCGCCGGACTCACAGCCTGCGTTCCCAAGACTCCCAGGATCAGGAAACTGACCACAAACATCAACAAGGCAATGCGGCTATACCAGCCCTTGTAGCGCATGGATCTGACCGGACTTCTATCCAGCCATGGCATCACGAACAGTATAGCGATGGCACCACCCATCACCAACAAACCCCAGAAATTCGAGTCGATACCAAACAACTGTATGGTAACCGCCCTCAACATTGAATAAAACGGCGTGAAATACCAACTCGGTGGTACATGCTCGGGCGTCTTTAGTGGATTTGCTTCCTGGAAATTTGCGACTTCGAGGAAATATCCGCCCATCTCCGGCGCGAAGAAAACCACGGCACAGAATACGAATAGAAACAACACGATACCCGCCAGATCGTGGTACATGGTGTAGTAAGGATGGAATGGGACGCCATCCAGGGGAATCCCGTCGGGACCTTTGTGTTTCTTGATTTCGACACCGTCGGGATTATTCGAACCCACTTCATGTAGCGCGAGCAGGTGCAATATCACCAGCGCAATCAGGACAATCGGCAGTGCAACCACGTGCAAGGCAAAGAACCTGGTAAGCGTAGCACCCGATATCAGGTAGTCGCCCCGCACCCATATGAGCAAGTCCTCACCAATAACTGGAATAGCGCCCACCAGGGAGACGATAACGTTAGCTCCCCAATATGACATCTGTCCCCAGGGCAGTACGTATCCCATGAAGCCTTCCATCATCAAGACGAAATAAATGGCCATGCCAAACACCCAGATCAGTTCTCTGGGCTTCTGGTAGGAGCCGTACATCAAACCACGAAACATATGGATATAGACGACGAAGAAAAAGGCGGAGGCGCCGGTAGAATGTAGATACCGCAGCATCCATCCATACTCAACATCACGCATGATATATTCGACCGAAGCAAACGCCGCCTCCGCGCTGGGGGTGTAATTCATGGTCAGCCAGATGCCGGTGAGTAGTTGAATTACCAGCACCACCATGGAGAGCACACCGAAGAAATACCAGAAGTTGAAATTCTTCGGCGCATAGTACTCACTCATGTGCTTCTTCCAGGTCACCATGATTGGCAACCTGGCATCGACCCAGTCACGTAGGCCAATAAGAGCTGACAGGAATCGACCGTGTTCAGTTGGGCTCTTCAACTTATCTAATTGGCTCATGCTGCATTCTCCTCATCGATGCCTATGATCAAGACATCGCTGCCCTCAAACATATGGGGAGGTACCTGCATATTTCTGGATGATGGAGAACCGCTATAGACGCGACCTGCCAGATCAAACCGCGAACCATGACAGGGACAGAAGAAACCACCGCGCCACTGCGAATCGAAAGACTGTGGTCGTAATTCGATGTGAGGCGTGGGGGAACAAAATAAATGGGGACACAGACCAACCAATACTAAAATTTCCGGAGTACGGGACCGGTACTCATTCTGCGCGTAATTGGGCTGCTCAGGTTCTTCTGAATATGGGTCCGTCAATCGATCAGGGTCTTCGTTGAGTGCTCTGAGGGCCTGCGCACTACGTTTAACGACAAATATCGGCCGCCCGCGCCAGGCTGGAATGGGACCCAAGATCGCGCCGTCCTGCAGGCGACTTATGTCTATTCTCACCGGTGCACCCGCCGCTCGTGCCTTGGCGCTGGGACTCCACGAACCGACAAATGGGACAGCGGCCCCTACAACGCCGGCTGCACCTACAACAGAAGTAGAACCCACTAAAAACCGCCTGCGGCCAGCATTGATACTGTCGTCAGTCACCGTAAATTACTCCTCGAGGACAAACTAATTTTAACGGAATACGCCAGCATTTTAGTGCTGGCAGACTTGCTTAGCTTGGGTCTGATTAGCTGACTCCTCGTAGAGGCCTGCAAATCTCGCGAATTCTAGTCAAAATTGTATTTTTTTTCAAGTCGATCACACTCGAAAACCATAGGTATCCCATTGATATATAAAAGAAAATAAATATTTTCGATGCCAAAAAAACGCCGATCTCAATGCATGAGTCGACGCCTTTTTTACTACATCATAATTAACGCTTGGAATACTGTGGCTTCTTGCGCGCTTTGCGCAAGCCAACCTTTTTTCTTTCGACTTCACGCGCGTCTCGGGTGACAAAGCCAGCCTTTCTAAGGACAGGTCTTAACTCCAGGTCGTACTGCATCAAGGCTCGGGTGATACCGTGACGGATAGCACCGGCCTGACCGAAGCTACCACCACCTCGAACCGTCACATTGATGTCGAATTTTTCTCCCATTTCAACCAATTCCAGCGGTTGTCGAACGATCATGCGGGCAACCTCCCGACCAAAATAACCGTCCAGTGGCCGGCGGTTCACCGTAATATTTCCCTTGCCGCTAGTCAGATAGACCCGCGCAGTTGAAGTCTTGCGACGACCGGTGCCATAGTATTGGGTTGCAGACATTAAACTATTCGAACCTCTATAAGTTTACTGATTCGGGTTGCTGGGCAGTATGGGGATGTTCTGCACCAGCGTAGACCTTCAGTTTCTTGAACATTGCCCGCCCCAGCGAATTCCTGGGAAGCATACCCTTCACCGCCAGCTTGATAACTCTCTCGGGGGCTTTTGCCAGCAGTTTTTCGAAAGAAATTGATTTCAGCGCGCCGGGAAAACCGGAGTGTGAGTAATATATTTTGTCTTTTGCCTTGTTGCCGGTGACCGTCACCTTGTCCGCATTGATCACCACGACGAAATCACCGGTATCGACGTGAGGGGTGTACTCGGCCTTATGTTTACCACGCAAGCGAGTCGCTATTGCCGTGGCCATTCTACCCAGGGTTTGGCCTTCCGCATCTACCAGCAGCCATTTCTGTTCGACCTCATGGGGTTTCGCACTATATGTTTTCATCAGACATTCAAAGGGCTTTATATTAAGGAGCGCGAATACTACCGGCTCGGCATCGATTATTCAAGCTAAATCCGGGCCAAAACCCAGTTTTTCCGAGTCGTAGCGGCATCCGGTTATCGCCGCAGGATGCCGCAATATTCTGGCTTTCGACGCTCAATATATGCAGAATTCAATTGTTGGCTGGCGCCACCGCGATCCTAGCCCAGATGTTCACGGCCCAGGTAATCGTGGGATTGCATTTCCACCAATCTCGAGCGGGTTCGCTGAAACGCAAAGGCTAGATTTATCCCCGTATACAGTGCCTGGATAGGCACTTCGGCAGCGATGATCAGTTTCACCCGACGATCGTAGAGTGCGTCAACTAGGCTGACAAAGCGGCGCGCCTGATCATCCTGATCGGCACCAAGCTGCGGCACATCGCTTAGCAAAACGGCATGATAGAGTTTCGCTATCTCTACGTAGTCGAAGGTAGACCGGGGCCCATCGCATAGCTGCGGAAAATCGAACCACACCACATCTTCCGCGCAGAAATGGGTTTGCAGCTTGCGCCTCAGAATCTCAATCTGTTCTCGCTCGTGAATTTCGGATTTGTCCGGCGCCAGAGCATAGAAACTCTGCGACAGCAAAGCCTCAGTCCCCTCATTTATCGGACAATGATAGAGAGTGGCTTGGCTTAAATTTCTCAGGCGATAGTCGGTGCCAGGAAGTAGTTCAATCACACTGGTGTGGTGTTTGATAAGCGCTATCGTCGGCAGAAACCGCTGCCGTTGCAGGCCGTTTTCATAGAGTCGATCTGGATGCGTATTCGAGGTCGTAACTAGCACAATCTGGCGTTCGAACAGGGCTTTGAACAAGCCCGAAAGAATCATCGCATCGGCTATATCCAGGACAAAGAATTCATCTAAACAGACAACCAGCGCCTCGGCGGCGATCCGATCAGCAACCAGTTCGAGAGGGTTGATGGCACCCTGATACCGTACCAAATCCTGCTGAATCCGCTGCATAAACCGATGGAAATGGGTTCTCAATTTCCTCTCAAATGGGAGGCAGTCATAGAATGAATCCATGAGATAGGTTTTACCTCTGCCGACACCACCCCAGAGATAGATGCCTCGGGTACCGACATTGCGACGCTCTTCGGTGCCGAACCACCGCCAAACCCTCGCATGAATACCAGGCTTGATCGCTTCTTCGGTGACCAATTTCTCAAACAAATTCTGCAAGTGCGAAACGATACGCCGCTGATCTTCGTCTTCTGAAATCAGTCTTTCATCCAGGTCTTTTTGATAGCGTAACTGCGGATTCATGACGAGTGTCTGCATATTTAGTTCACAAAACGAGCTGAGGCATTCTATGGATGTTTGCCAGTTGAAACCACCGAAACAAAATCAGCCAACGCCGGAACTTGAACTTAATACAGCGATGCCGCCGAATTAATGTATAATTTGGATTATTATTGTTGCCAATGAACATCCTTACTGTAGCTGTTCACGGGCACGAATGAAGAGGCGATGTCTCGATGATTTGGTTAGCAGCAATTGCTGCTCTGGCAGTTGGTATAGTGATCGGCGTGGTTTTTGCGAGCCGCCTGAACACCAGTCCGTCCCGCGTACATGAACTGGAAAATCAAATCCGTAGCCTGAAAGAAAACCATATCGAATACAAGGATAGTGTCAGCGACCATTTCAGTATGACCGCCGAGTTGGTGCAACACATGACTGAAAGTTACAAAGAGGTGTACCAGCACCTGGCGACGGGAGCTCAGGATCTCTGTTCCATCGAGGTTGCCAGCAAACTCTTACCGGCCAGTACCGATGCGGTATTTGATACCAACAGCGTTATCGAAGAGTCTAGCGGCCTGCTTCCCCCCAAGGATTACGCAGCCAAACAAAATCCTGAGCAGAAGGGAGCACTGGCCGAAGACTTTGGTCTGGACAAGCCCAAAGAGATCAGCAACGAGGAAAGTCCCGCTCAGCCAAGCAATTAGTCAGAGGCTCACAAGCCAAGCAAGGGCGAGGACCAGCGCCCACCGCGATGTCTTTGGCAGTGATGACGCAACACCATGTCAGAATATAATCTCACCCACCTGAAGCAACTCGAAGCAGAAAGCATCCACATAATGCGCGAAGTTGCTGCTGAATTTGACAAACCGGTGATGCTTTACTCCATTGGCAAAGATTCATCGGTGATGCTGCATCTCGCCTTGAAGGCCTTCTATCCTGGCAAGCCACCCTTCCCCCTGATGCACGTCGACACGACCTGGAAATTCCGCGAAATGATCGAGTTTCGCGACCAACAGATTGCCAAGCTGGGACTGGATTTGATCGTCCATACTAACCTCGACGGCGTGAAGGCCGGCGTTGGCCCGTTCACCCATGGCAGTGAAAAACACACCGACATAATGAAGACCCAGGCCTTGAAACAGGCTATCGATAAACACGGCTTCGATGCCGCCTTCGGAGGCGCCCGTCGCGATGAAGAAAAATCGCGAGCCAAGGAACGTATATTCTCGTTCCGGGACAAGAACCATGTCTGGGATCCAAAGAATCAGCGACCCGAGCTGTGGAAACTTTACAACTGCAAGGTCAAGAAGGGCGAGAGCATCCGCGTGTTTCCCCTATCGAACTGGACGGAACTGGATATTTGGCAATATATCTACCTCAATGACATCGATATTGTGCCGCTTTATTACGCTAAACCCCGACCCGTGGTTAATATCGACGGCATCGACATCCTCCTGGACGACGACCGCATGCCGATTAGGGAAGACCAGGAGATCAAGACCAAGACCGTCCGCTTCCGCACGCTGGGCTGTTATCCCTTGACCGGTGCTGTCGATTCCACCGCGACCACCCTGCCTGAAATCATTCAGGAAATGCTTCTCACCACCACCTCCGAGCGGCAAGGTCGACTGATCGATTCTGACCAGGCCGGCTCCATGGAAGAGAAGAAGCGCAAAGGTTATTTTTAGTACCCCAACAGTGGATAACAGGAAAATTAGAAATCACGCAATATGTCCCATCAATCCGAATTAATCAGCACCGATATCGAAGCCTATCTCGCCCAACATGAGCGTAAAGAGTTATTGCGCCTGTTAACCTGTGGCAGTGTCGATGATGGCAAGAGCACGCTGATCGGTCGTCTTCTGCACGACTCGAAACTGATCTATGAAGATCAATTGGCGGCCATAGAGGCCGACAGCGTAAATTCGGGAACTACCGGTGGAAAAATAGACCTGGCACTTCTTGTGGATGGCTTACAGGCGGAACGCGAGCAAGGGATTACGATTGATGTTGCCTATCGTTATTTCTCAACTGCCCGGCGTAAATTCATAATCGCCGATACGCCGGGCCATGAACAATACACTCGAAACATGGCGACAGGTGCGTCAACTTGCGATCTGGCTATCATTCTCATAGATGCCAGAAACGGTATTCAGACTCAAACTCGAAGGCACAGTTACATTGCGTCCCTGCTGGGCATCAAACACATCATCGTGGCCATTAACAAAATGGATTTGGTGGCTTACGAGGAGAGCGTCTTTGCCGCCATCAAAGCCGAGTACCATGCATTTGCCCAAAAACTGGAACCGGCAGATATTCGCTTCATCCCCTTGTCCGCCCTCGATGGCGATAACGTAGTTCACGCTAGTGCGAAAATGCCCTGGTACGAAGGCGACGCGTTGATGTCAATTCTTGAGACCGTGGAAATTGCCGAAGACAGAAATTTTACCGATTTCCGCTTCCCGGTCCAGTATGTAAATCGCCCGAATCTCAATTTCAGGGGTTTCTGTGGCACCGTGGCCTCTGGCGTGGTGCATAAGGGTGACGAAATCATCGTACTGCCTTCTGGAAAAACCAGTCGCGTCAAATCGATTGTAAACTTCGATGAAGAACTGGAACTCGCCCATACCGAAATGGCGATTACCCTGACACTCGAAGACGAAATCGATGTAAGCCGCGGCGACATGCTGACGCACCCTGGCAATTTGCCCGCGATCGAGGACAAATTTGAGGCGAACATCGTGTGGATGACCGAAAGCCCTCTACTGCCGGGAAAGCATTACGAGTTTAAGCTCGGCACCCGGACCCTAAGTGGACAGGTGAGCACGATCCGCAATCGCATCGACGTAAATACTCTGGCAGAGAATCCCGCTCCGGAGTTGGGGCTCAACGAAATTGGCCTGGTGGAAGTTACCCTAGAACAGAGAGTCTGCTTCGATGGTTACAAGGACAATCGCACAACCGGCAGCTTCATCGTTATCGACCGTTTGAGCAATGTGACCGTCGGCGCCGGCATGATCCAGAGCGCGCAACAAGCGCAATCCGCTACTGCCATATTCACCAATATTCATGTTACCAAGGAAGAGCGCGCTGCCCGTTATGGACAACGGCCGGCAACTATCATGTTCATCGGCGTTTCCGGTTCCGGCAAGTCGACACTGGCCCACGGACTGGAACGAAAGCTGTTCGATCGTGGACGGGTCAGTACTGTCCTCGACGGCAAAACGATGCGGCTCGGTATCAGCAAAGACCTGCCCCATGATGCCGCCGGACGCGCCGAAAACTTGAGGCGCAGTGCCCACGTGGCGCGCTTTCTCAACGATTCAGGTGTCATCTGTTGTGCATCATTTGTAGCACCCAACGAAGACTCGCGAGAACATGCCCGTAGCGTCATCGGCAGAGATAACTGCTACATCATCTTCCTGAATCCACCCATGGAAGTATGCATCCAACGTGACCCCAGCGGCTTGTACGCCGCCGCAGAGGGTTCGGGCTCAGCAGATATTCCCGGCTTATCTTTCCCATACGAACCGCCATCCGTAATCCATTTGGAACTGGATACATCGGATTTATCCCTGGAAGACTGCCTGGATCGCGTCATTAAATTGATGGAATCAGAAGCAATTATATAGACACGCTCAGAAATTAATAAGTCGATCAGCACTAGACCGGGTTGTGGATGCCGATGAACTGGTGACTGATGGAAAACTTGTCAGCTAGTTAATCCCCCAACGCCTGCACACGGTGACGCCACTCAAAATTTTCCGGACCACCGAGCGACCTTCCAGCTGCAAGCCATTTGGGCAATAATCGTCAAATTGATCGGGCTTGAGTAATAGCTTGAGATCAGCCTCAAGCTCTTTAAGGCTTGCTGTCATTGAAATCTGCCCCTACAACGCTGTATATTTGATTGACTGACGAAAGCTAGCATAGTGCTGCAGTTACAAAGCCAGGTGCCAAACAATGGACCGTTTCACCAAGTACTTAAATTTCCTGGGCTGGCCAACGGTTTCTGGAATACTGTTGGCAATTGTATTTCTGCAATATCAACAATTGCAGCAGCTCAGCGAGCAGAGGATAAATGAGCGGCTAACGCCGCCCCCTGCCCCTGTGCAACCCTCATTTGCCGATGCCATTAGATTGGCTACACCCTCGGTAGTCAGTATCAACTCCACCAGCGTCAATGTGGAATCCATTGAACGGAAATCCGAAAACCGGCTGAATTTGCTTCTGGGTGAAAAATCGAGCCTCGGCTCAGGTGTCATCGTCGGTGATAGAGGCTTTATTCTCACCAACTTTCATGTCGTAGACACGATGTTCGCATTGTTCGGTGCCTTCGATATCGAGGTAACCCTGAACGATGGTCGTAAAATAGCTGCAACGGTGGTTGCCTGGGATGAGGCCAACGACCTTGCGGTTCTGCATATCAATATGGATGACCTGTCCCCTATTGAAGTCGGCAATGAACAGGAGCTCGAAGTCGGTGACCTGGTGTTCGCGATCGGTTACCCGAGAAACATCGGCCAGTCTGTGTCCCAGGGTATCGTCAGTGCACTCACGAACAACCCCGACGACTCGCTATCGATCATCCAGACCGATGCCGTAATTAACCCGGGTAATTCTGGTGGTGCGCTTATCGATCGCGATGGCAAATTAGTCGGAATCAACTCCTCCATTTTTTCCGAATCCGGAAATTTCGAAGGTATCGGGTTCGCGACGCCGGCTAGCATCGCGCTGAGCTCTATGGCGGCGATGGTCGAGCAAGCCATCGAAGGAAACTCCGGGTATCTCGGCGTTATCACCGGCGAGGCATTGAACGCCCAATCCAGTGTGCATTTCTTCGGTGTCGATCATATCAGAGGCATGCTGGTGGAGAGCGTCGATGAAGGCGGCGCCGCCAAACGCGCCGGCATCAGACCGGGAGACGTAATCACCCGCATCGAGGGCACGCCGGTGATAGACGGCCAAAATATCATGATGGAAGTACGCAACAAGAAACCCGGGGATACCATCACGGTTCGGGTCTATCGCAACGGTCAGACCCTGGATTTCCCTACCATCCTTGGATTTGGGCAGGCGATAATAATAGAACCATAGTGAGTCAGGGACGGCATCACTACACTAATCCCTGGTCACCAGCCAGCCGGTAACAGCGCTAGAGACTTTAGTCCGGCTCAGATTCCTCAGTAGAATCCAGGCGATATTCCGCCGACAGCGCGTGGGCATGCAAGTGCTCGTTGCGTGCTATTTCGGCCGCGGTAATGGCGAGCTTTGCAGCGCCTGCGGGCGAGCAATTAATAATCGAAGTTCTTTTCTGAAAATCATAAACACCCAGCGCCGAGAAAAACCTGGCGGTACCCGATGTGGGCAATACATGACTGGGGCCGGCACAGTAGTCGCCCAGCGCTTCTGCAGAGTACTTTCCAAGAAAAATAGCCCCTGCGTGATCGATCCGGGGCAACAGCTGTTCGCTGTCGACTACGGACAATTCAAGATGCTCCGGTGCAATCAGGTTGCTCGCCATCGCCGCCGTCTCGAGGTCAGCTGCGAGGATAAAAATACCCCGATTTTGCAGGGACTCATGGATGATAGAGCGCCTTTCCATCGAAGGTAGCAGCCTTTCGATACTGGCTAAGACCTGATCCAGAAACTCGGCACTGGTCGCGATCAAGATAGCCTGCGCCTGTTCGTCGTGCTCCGCCTGTGAAAACAGATCCATCGCCACCCAATCCGGGTCGGTGCTACCGTCACAAATAATGGTGAGTTCGGAGGGGCCGGCAATCATGTCGATTCCCACTTCGCCGAATACCAGTTTCTTCGCAACTGTCACGAAAATGTTGCCTGGACCGGTGATCTTGTCTACCCGGGGAATGGACTCGGTGCCGTAGGCCAAGGCGGCAATCGCCTGGGCACCGCCTATGGTAAATAGCCTGTCTACACCGGCCAACGCCGCCGCCGCGAATATTAAATCTACTTCCGGGCCATAGGCAGTCGGAACCGTGGCAATAATTTCTTTTACGCCCGCCACCCTTGCCGGTATCGCCAGCATCAGAACCGATGATGGATAATTCGCCTTGCCACCAGGCACGTAAACTCCTACTCGCTCGAGCGGACTTACTTTTTGTCCATAGATGGAGCCATCGGCTTCTTCATAATGCCAGGAACCCTGTTTTTGTCTTTCATGATAACTGCCGATTCTCTGCGCCGCGTGCTCCAGTGCTTGACGCTGTGGATCAGCCAAATTTTCCAGTGATGCAAGCATCTGTTCCCGACTGACAGACAGATCCTGGATTGACGCCGCATCGAAGTCATCAAATTTGCGAGTGTATTCCAATACCGCTTGATCGCCCCGGGCACGCACATCCTTAAGAATAGCCGTGACAATTTCCGTAACATCATCTGCAATCAACATTTCCCGCTGCAATAAACGCAGCAACTGATTTTCAAATTCTGAATCAGCGACTGAAAGTCGGGTAATTGTTAGTGATTGGCTAGTCATATTAAAATGCCTGGCGTCGGCGACTGCAGCGCGGACGGAGCTGGTCAGCGGACCCGGTCGGCTTCCACGGCCATCCGCAATTTGTCCAGAATATCCCGAATGATGTCATTTTTAATCTTCATCGATGCCTTATTAACGATGATTCTAGAACTGATATTTGCGATCAGCTGCCGCGGTTCGAGCCCATTCGCTGTGAGTGTTTTACCGGTGTCTACAATATCCACGATGCAATCCGCGAGGCCCATAGCCGGTGCCAATTCCAGCGCGCCGTTAAGCTTGATTAGTTCGATTTGCTGGCCCTGTTCGGCAAAATATTTCTTCGCAATATTGGTAAATTTTGTAGCCACCTTGAGCCTGCCTGCGGCGGGTAGTGCCCCGATGGGCTCTGCTGTCATTAATCGACAGGCTGCAATTTTCAGATCAAGAGGTTCATAAAACTCTTCACCGCCATACTCCAGCAACAAGTCTTTGCCGACGACTCCCATATCTGCACTGCCAAATTCAACGTATGTGGGCACATCGGAACCGCGGATAACCATCAGGCATACGTCTTTATGATTGGTTGCAAATATCAGCTTACGGCTTTTAGAAATGTTTTCGACAGGGGTGATTCCTGCCCGCTCGAATAGTGGCAGCACTTCATCCAGGATTCGCCCCTTGGTTAAGGCAATAACCAGCTCAGATGATTTCATGGTGGCTCGGGAACCTCAATTTAAGATCTTAGGTACTAGGCGGCGACTCAGGAAGGAATACGACGAATTTTTGCGCCTAAGAGCTGCAACTTTTCTTCGATACATTCATAGCCGCGATCAATATGGTAGATACGATCGACCGTAGTCTCATTCTCTGAAACCAAACCGGCAATAATCAAGCTGGCCGACGCTCGCAGATCGGTGGCCATCACCGGGGCACCCTTTAGTGCCTCCACTCCATCGACGATGACGGTGTTGCCCTCTACCCGAATCGATGCGCCCATTCGATTCATCTCGTGGACGTGCATGAAGCGATTTTCAAAAACAGTTTCCGTGATGGAGCCGGAGCCCTTTGCCACGCAGTTGAGGGCGGTGAATTGTGCCTGCATGTCAGTGGGAAACGCCGGGTAGGGAGCCGTGCGCAAGGAAACCGCCCGTGGACGTTGCCCATGCATATCCAGTTCTATCCAATTTTCTCCAATTTTTATTTCAGCACCAGCCTGCTCCAGTTTGCTCAAGACTGATTCGAGAATATCCGGCCGCGTGTCTTTCACCTTGATGCGACCTCGGGTAGCAGCGGCCGCGATAAGATAGGTCCCGGTTTCAATCCGGTCGGGCATCACCGCGTACGTGCAACCGTGCAATTCATCTACGCCGTTAATCACGATGGTATCACCCCCCTGACCGGAGATATCGGCTCCCATCGCAACCAGACAATTTGCCAGATCCACAACTTCAGGCTCCCTCGCTGCATTCTCGATAATGGTCTGACCCTCAGCCAGTGTTGCCGCCATCATCACATTCTCGGTTCCGGTCACGGTGACCAGATCCATAAAGATGTGAGCACCCTTTAACTTGCCTTTGACGGAGGCTTTGATATAACCATTTTCGACAGTGATATCGGCACCCATCGCCTGCAGTGCGCTGATATGCAAATTCACCGGGCGACTACCGATGGCACAACCTCCGGGTAAGGCCACTTCAGCCTGCCCGTATCGGGTTAATAATGGTCCCAGCACCAGAATAGAGGCGCGCATTGTTTTAACTAATTCGTAGGGCGCGTTGAAATGCTTAATCGAACTGCTATTGATTTCTACATTTAGCTTTTCATCGATGATGGGCTCGACGCCCAGGCAGCCCATCAGCTCAATCATCGTTGTAATATCATACAGGTGCGGCAAATTGCAGACCTTCACGGTGTCGTGGGTCAGCAAGGTAGCGGCGAGGATGGGCAACGCGGAATTCTTGGCCCCAGCAATTCGAATTTCGCCCTTGAGACTGACGCCGCCTTGAATTAATAACTTGTCCATAGAAAACCTCAGCAGGCTGTTGAAAAACTCTCAGCCGGCACGATACTGCGTTAAAATCTGGCTCAAAATGCTCATTTACAGAGTGTAACCTCCGCTTTTTCGCCGAATTTTGCCTTGCCTCGCACTCGCCAGAGAGATTTTCAGCAACCTGCTAGACGGCGTCACGTTCGGCAGCAGTCATCAAGCGCATGGTGACCGCGTGAATCACGCCACTGGAGATGTGCTCACCGAGGATTTTGTAGATTGTCTGTTGTCTTCTGACAGCATTCAGACCTTCGAATACCTGCCCTGTCGCAGTTACGAGGTATTTGCCATCACCACCTTCGACGCCGATTTCGCAGTCAGGCAATGCAATAGTCAACAACTGTTTTATTTGATCAACTTCCAAAGCACAACTCCGAATTACTTCCAGGCATCCAGAACCGAGTCAATATCGTTATCATGCTGAGACATCAATGCCGAAAATTGAGTAAAGTACTGACGACCGAGGTTGA
>CAJXIY010000010.1 GCA_913054495.1 uncultured Gammaproteobacteria bacterium
ACTGTCTCTTAGGCAATTAGGGGATTATGTCCAACTAGGGCTGACGGGATACAATTCCCATTCCGGTGTCGGCAATTTTGACCAGGTCATCGTTTCCAACTATCTCATCATTGATGGTAACTCTGCCGCCCGGGGCCGTGTACTTTATTGCATTGTCCAGTAAATTGCCGATCAATCGTTGCAAGAACTGCTTATTACCGTTGATCAATATTTGCGGCTGAATCTGACTCTCGAGCTCGATTTTGCTCTCGGCTGCCAGCGCTTGATAAAGCTCACAGGCATCGTTGATGAACTCAGTAAAATTCACTATCTCCATATTGTGGATCAGTCCGGCCTCGGTTTCGGCCAGATCTAGCATGGTATCAACCAGATGCAGCAATTGATCGCACTCTTCGATAGTGCTTCCAGCGAGTTGCCGGTACTCAGATGCATCGTGTTCGCCGGCCAGCCAGCGATGCCGGCCTGAATATCATGGCTAAGGTCATTATCTACACCGCGAATAAATTGAAGTAACGATTGCGCAATAGTTTTACCGACCCGTTTCCGCAGCCGACACACGCGCGCGTCTACTACATTATCGGAATCCAGCTTTGCTGCGCTCGTTCTATCGATTGCACTATTGAATTGGCCAGACACATACCCAACTTCTTTTAGACCTTATATTCCAAAATCCGCCATCTTTAACTCGTTCTCAATTGGCAGCTCAGGCCTGGCCTTGTCGTGGCTGTCAATTATTATAGAACGAACCTTTATCCAGTTTATCATATTCCCTGCTTACGCATTGTCGTCGAAACCATGCAAACATTACCATTTGGTAATCGAAATGCAGATCTTGAGAAAGGGGACGGAGAGATTATTTCTTAACCAATCTCACAACTGGTCAAACAAAATCCCTCCGTTCCCTTTAATAGCAGTGATACAAGGGGCTCCTTGCAATCGTAGCTACAGCGTCGATGGCTCCGTCTCCCAGGCCAGATAGATTTCCTCGGGGATAAAATACATGTGCACCGTGTAGCTTCCTCTCTTCGACCCACCGGGTCCGAAATGCAAGACGTGGACGTTGTCGATGGGAGGGATGGGGAGACCACCCAGTGGTATCGCCGCAGGCCAGGAAACGCCGTTCACAAAATCCTGTTGGCTGAAGACATATTCGATAAAGATGAGCTTGCCAGCCGCCTCGCCATAGATGACCCCGACGTCTCCAGTTGCGGCCGGTTGGCGAGAGAACGTCGGATCAGTGCCTGGAGCTGAAATGTCAATGAAATGGCGGCCCATGCATGGACAGAAACGGGTCTCGGGAATGTGGTCGCGGGCGAATACTTCGTACTCTCTCGGCCGGCTCGTGGCCAAGGAGACCGATCACGACTACCCATGCCCCAACACGGATTCGCGCCGAATCCATGGCCTGCAACGAATCGAACCTGTTCGCGATATTATCAAGCATGCTCACAATTGTACCTCCATCGGCGGACGTCAGATATAGGAGTAGGAACCTAAGCCGTCCACACCGTATTCCCGTTGCAAGTAGGCCAACGCCAGATCGGTGTCACGTTGAACGATATAATGTGGGCGAACTGAAGTTACCAGCCGCCGCTTGGTACGGGGCCCCAGATCCAGCGCTGCTACCCATGGTCAATTAGGCAAGCTGGCTTGCTACCAAAGAGGTTTACTCATGGTTTCAACATAGGGAGAAAACATGATGTTGAAGCTGACGCTTATTCGTGCCTGAGGACTCTGGTTGGCATCTACCGAATGTTGAAGCCAAGAAGGGAAGAGAAGAAACATACCATTCTTTACCTTTACTACCACTTGATCGGTATTTTCAGTGCTTAGCTCTGTCACAGGTGGTCGAATTATTCCGGTTTGAACTCGTGGATCATGGAAATTGATGGCATCTGAACCCTCATCCGTCTGCACATAATAGACACCGCTAAGAAAATTATTCGGATGGCTATGTATTTTATGGATGCTTCCTGTCGCATTCATGTTGGCCCAACAGCCTGTTATTTCAATACCTTCATAGCCAACCTTCAAAAACGCGAGAACACTTTTCGTCACTTCCTTGACCAGGGAGATCAACTCTCCAAATTCGGGCAATTTATGCAAGTCCCCATCCGATTGCCAGCTTATATCCTGATCAACTTCAGGTTTTGATTGCCTCAGTGTATTGAGCTTCTTAACAATTTCAGCATTCAATGTCTGGTAAATTTGTTCCTTGATCATTGTTTGCCAGACAAATGTCGGAAACATGGAGATAATCTCACGACTTTCAAATTTTCCATTCTCATTCTCCATCATAGAGGCTCCCTGGATAGCAGTTTAGTATCGAAACCGACCAATCTCTTGCTTTTAAAATAAGTACATTGACTACACTCGTTACCTAATTTATACCTAGCACACAACTCGGATAGAAGTGATAGCTTTATACCATCGTGGCGAGAATATCCTGCTGCCATACCCTGAGCTATCCGCTAACTTAAAATGGGACATTCTATGAAATATCCGGTTATCTTGAAATATCTGATGCCGGATGGATCGACTGCCGTGCAAATGGTGAGGATATCTGGAGGTACATTTCTCAGGGTCGATGAGAATGGAGAACCTGTGAGCGAGGTAGAGGTATCTGATTTCACCATGGGTCGTTATGTTGTCACTTTTGAACAATATGATCGTTTTGCCAAATCAACAGATAGAAAGCTTCCCGGCGCGTGTGGTTGGGGAAGAGGGAATCGACCCATCATGAAAATCAGCTGGCATGATGCCATGGCTTATACGCAATGGCTTAGTGACAAGGCGGGAGAAAATTTTCGTCTACCCACTGAAGCGGAATGGGAATATGCCTGTCGAGCAGGAACCAAGACAGATTATTCTTTTGGTGCAAATATTACTGAAGAACAGGTGAATTTCAACAGAGTAGAGAATAAGACAATGCCGGTTGGAAGCTATCAACGAAACTCATTTGGTCTCTATGAAATGCATGGTAATGTTTGGGAGTGGTGTGCGGATTGGTACGACGAATATCCGTCGGGAAAGGTGAGAGATCCCAAGGGGCCAGATACTGGCGAGATGCGCGTGTTGCGTGGGGGTTCCTGGTTCGTCAATGCATGGTACACACGTTCGTTTAGCCGAGCCTGCGACGGGCCAGGGGAGCGGGACCATAGCCGAGGTTTCCGTCTGGCCGGAAACTAAATACTGATGTACCTTGCTTGCCTGCGCGGGTTGGAAATATATGGTGGTGTTATAGATAAACTCAGCGGGCATTTTCCCGGACGGCTCGTCCCCCTCGGCGTTATTACCCGTGTCGCCCCTTAGTTTGTCGGGTTCGTGCCGCGTGTGCGTGCCAGCCACTCTGCCAGCGGTTCGACGTCGCTGATTGGCAGCGCCGCTCCCCGCCCAATCATGGCGAGCAGTAGCGAGCGCCACTGCTCCTCGTTCGCGCGGGCCTCCTGCACCCGGTCCAGGGAGTGGCAGGCTTCGCAGGTTCCGGCCAGAATGGCCTCAGCACCTGCGTCTACAAGGAAGTCCGCTTCTGTAAGGACCCTGGGCACGTACTCCCGTGGGAAAGGAGTCGACTCGGGACCGAACTGCTCAACCAGCCAGTCAAGCAGGATCGCTTTGTCGGCGTCGGCAATCACCGCGCTCTGGACCAAGCCGCTCGACGCCGTCTTCATTCTCTCGATGATTTCGTCCCAGCCCGCGTGGTCCAACGCATAGTAACCATACTCATCGATCCCATGGCAGGCGGTGCAACTTCTTAAGATCACGTCCCGTGCCGGACCCGTAGGCAGTGTGACGTCGGGCCGGGCCGGTCGCGCGTTGTTGGTGAATTGCGCCGCTGCCGGAACCGCAGCCATGCCGATAACCGCCACAACGGCCAGACACAACACCGCTTGCCCGAATTGAAGTTTCATCGATGTTCCTCTGCTCACACCAGGGGCACCGTTCCGGTGCTCTCGCCGATGCTGTCCCGCTCAATGCCGTACATGTGCAGAATACTCAAGAGCAGGTTGGCGCAGCGCTGGGTGTTGTCTGGGAACACCAGGTGGCGATTCCCCGGAAAGGTTCCGTCGATCCCGCCGAGAAGAATGGTCGGCACCTTCTCGTGCGCATGCCGGTGCGAGTTACCCATGTTGCTGCCCTTGTAGATCAGTACATGATCCAGCAAATTGCCGTCGCCGTCGGGAGTGTTCTGCAGCTTCTCGGCAAAGTACGCCAGATTCTCAACGTGATAGCGGTTGACCAGCGCGTAGCCCGCCTTGTTCGCCGGGATGTCTCCGTGATGCGAGATCCCGTGCCAGCCTCCGATAAAACCCGCTTCCGGGAACGTAGTGCCCGAAAGATCACGTCCCAACATCAACGTCGCCGCGCGGGTAATGTCGGCCTGGAAAGCCAGCACCATCAGGTCGTACATGATCTTGAAATGAACATCTTTGCTCTCGGGTATACCAAACGGCACTTCCGCGGTAACCTCGGCGGCCGGATTGTTGGTCGCATTGCGGATCCGGCGCTCGATCTCACGGAGGTGGTCCAGATAGTCATCGAGTCGGGCTCTATCGCCTGGCCCGAGATCTTTCTTGAAGCGCGGGATCTCGTGCGTCACCGAGTCCAGAATGCTGGCGCTCTGCAGTCGTCCCGCACGTCGTTCTTCCGGGCTCGATCCGTCGCCAAACATGCGCTCGAATACCATCCGCGGATTGACTTCCGTGGGCAGGGGCGTCGTTGGGTTGGCCCAGGAAATCGAATTCGTATAGGCGCAGCTGTACCCCCAGTTGCAATTACCGCTGTTGTGGCTGGCATCCTCGACGCCGAGCTGAATCGATGACAAGAGCGTGTCATGGCCGTACTTTTGAGCAATCAGCTGATCGATCGTGACGCCAAGATACGGGCTTACAGCATCCCGTCTTGGACGCGCGCCGGACAGAAGAACCGCGCCGCGTGCATGGTTTCCTCCGGGCTCTTCTGACGTGGAATACGCAGCCGTGGAATCGAGACCGCTAATCAGGACAGTGCGATCACGGAACCGCTCGAGCGGCTTGGTGATGAAGGAGAACTCGAAATCTTTTCCTTCATCGACGGGACTCCAATACCCTGGCGCCGCGCCATGGGGATGCCAGATACCCACAAAGCGTTTCACGGTCGCAGCCGCTGTCTGCGCCTGAGCCGTCAACGCCGGCACCATCGCCTCGAGAAAGGGCAGGGCCAGGGTCACACCGACACCGCGCAAAAAAGTGCGGCGGGGGATATGCTTCTTTGTTATGAACATAATCGGCCTCCTCTATCCAGTCCTGATCAATAGATCCTATCTTAATTCGGCACTCGTCTCTGCAGATTTTGTCCGCATCTGAAAGGGATCGCTGTTGACGATACCCATCAAGATTGAAGAGAACCGGTAATCATTCTGTTCGGCGTCGCGCACGATTGAGCGAACCACAGGCATGTCAAAGTACTCGACGCCCCGCCCCAAGCCGTAAGTCATCAGCTTCTCCGTCACCATGCGCACGAACTGTGGGGAGTATTTGAGCAGGGCTTCCCTCAACTCCGATGGACCGCTGACCTCGCTGCCGTCCCACAACTCTACAGCCGAATCGATCAAGTTGCCTTCGTCGCCACCATCGTGTGTCCGCCACTTCGCATCCGCGGTAAAGTTTTCCAAGGCAAAACCAATAGGATCCATGAGCCTGTGGCAACTCGCACACGGCTCCTCGGCCCGGTGTCGGGTCATCTGTTCCCGCAGGGTGAGGACTCGTCCCGGCCCTTCGGCGTCGGTCTCCTCCAGCGCCGGCACGTTCGCCGGAGGTTCGGGCGGCGGCGTTCCCAGAATATTTTCCAGGACCCAGACACCCCGTTTGACCGGCGAGGTGCGGTTGTTCTGCACCCATGTCGTCGACAGGAAGCTGCCGTGACCCAGCAAACCGCGACGGTAGTCCAGTTCCGGCCCGAGATCGACACGTCGAAAACGAGATCCGTAGATGTTGGGGATGCCGTAGTGTCGGGCCAGCCTCTCGTTCAGAAAGGTATAGTCCGCAGTCAGCATCTCCAGAACATTGAGATCCTCGCGCATGATCGTTTCGAAGAGCAGTTCTGTCTCGCGCGCGAATCCTTGCCGCAGCTCGTCGTCCCAATCTGGAAACTCAGTCTGCGCCGGGGCGGTCGTCGACAGGTTCCGCAGATAGAGCCATTGCTGCGCGAAGTTCTTGACCAGACTCTCCGAGCGTGGATCGGCAAGCATGCGATCTACCTGCTGCTCGAGCATGACTGGATCGCTGAGCCTGCCCTGGCTGGCCACCTCGATCAACTCGTCGTCCGGGATGCTGCTCCACAGGAAGAATGACAGGCGCGAAGCCAGTTCCAGATCGCTGATGCGGTAGGTCTCTCCCAGCCTCCATTCGACCGGTTCTCGTTCCACCCGAACGAGGAACTGCGGACTCGCCAGCAGCCGGCGCAGCGCCATCTCGATACCGTCATCAAAGGTGCCGATCTTGCGCCCTTCGCCATAGAACAACATTAAGGTTTCCAGATCGTCGGTCGTTACAGGTCGGCGATACGCGCGTCGTGCCAATGTTGACAGGATTTCCTCGGCGCAGGACTCTTCTTCTGAGGCACTGGACGGCCGGCACGAAAAAATCTTACGTATACTCGGCGAATCGGTGGGTCGCGTGGGATTGAACGGCCCTTCCACTCGTAGCGCACCGATGATGGGGTAATTGCTCAGTTCGCGAACACGTCCATTCTCCAGAGACTTGCGTTCGAAGTGCTGGACCACATCGAGGCTCGGTCGATAATTGGTGGCAACGAATGTGGCCCCCACCAGGCGGGATCCGGCCTTGACTGGAAGCGTGACCTCGAGTTGGCCGTCGGCAGCCGAGGTCATTCCAGCGTTTGCCCCCATTCCGCTGTAGACCCAGGAATAAACTCTTTCGCCGTCGATGCTCAGTTCGAATTGTTCGTTGGGAATGTAGGTACCCACACCCATATTACGGACCGTAAAGGTGTACTCGCCATCGGCTGGGAATACGTGGGTGACGGCCATTCCGCCACGGGTGCCGAACGGCATTCCTTGGATCTGCATGTTCTGCGAACTGTCGGTCCGTTTGATGTACAGGCTTTCGGTCGGTGTATTCCAGAATCCCACCGCCATCCGCGAGATCTTGGTCGCCGCAGTCACATAGGTCTCAACCAGCGTCGGCGATATCGTCAACGAACCGGCAATGTTGTCGAAACCGCGGCTCGAATCGTCTGAGGGAAGGAACATCGCCGCATCGATCTCCAGATCCAGCAAATCGCGTATCGCGTTGGCGTATTCGGTTCGATTCAGCCGATGCAGAATCTTCGTTCCCGGATTCAGCTCCGCCTTGCTATCGATTTCGTTTTCAAGGAAGTCCCTGAGGCCGTTGTAGTCGGCCAGGGAGGGCCGGGGCATGCCCGGAGGGGGCATCATACCGGCCCGCAGCTTACGGATGACCTTCTCCCAGAGTTCGGCATCCTGGCTGACCAACGCCAGGTCGAGGTTTTCGAGCGAAAGATTGGCGGTTCGATTCTGCTCGTTGTGACAGTAGACGCAGTATTGTTCCAAAACCGTCGCATGGGCAGCGACATCCACTGTGGTAAGGGTCGACCCCTGTTCCGGGGCGGCTTCCCCGCAGCCGTAAAACACGGGCAGAATCGCTATACAGACGCACAATACAGAATTCCTCATCTGGCACCTCGTTCGCACAGTCGCCTCCAGTCTGTACTATCCGTCGAACAAACCGGGTTCGCAAGCGATTTTTGGGCTATTTCCCTGGCTACCGGATGTTCCATAAGGTTTTTGTTGTCAATCACTAAGGGGAATGATAGAAGTAAACTCCATAGCTTGGCAGAGCCTTCAAATGCCGCATGTTCGAGGAGACCACAATGGGTATGAAACACGGCCTGGCATTCTCATTGATCCTGCTTCTGGCGGTGGTCGGTCCGGCTGCCGCCAACGAGGTGGCGGACGCAGCGATGAACCGCGACCTGGAAGCGGTCCGCTCGTTGCTCGAGCTGAAAGCCACAGAGACCGGCCTCGAAATTGAACGCCTGCGTGACTTCCTTAACTACGTCAATGCGCCTCAGATCGATGGCACCACGGCACTCCACTGGGCCGTCAATCACGACGACTTCAAAATAGCGGATCTACTGCTAGGTGCTGGCGCCACCGTGTCCGCAATTAACCGCACGGGCGTCACACCCATGCGCCTGGCCGCCATCAATGGCAGCATGGCCATGATCGAAAGACTCCTCGACGCCGGAGCGGACGCTAACGCCGCTCTGACCGAATACGGTGATACGGCACTCATGATGGCCGCCCGCACCGGCTCAGTCGATGCGATCCAGATGCTGCTGGACCGTGGCGCCGAGATCGACGCAGTCGAAACCTGGGGTGGAACCAGCGCTCTGATGTGGGCCATTTCAGAGCACCACGTCGGAGCCGCAAGTATGCTGATCGAAGCTGGCGCAAGCTTGACCGTTCGATCCAAATTCGTATCAGTCGCGAACCGCCGCGGCGCCGAAGGAACTGTTCCCGAAGACGCTGATCCGGATGCCGATCCGGTCGGCTATGCCAACGGAGGATTCACTCCGCTTTTGTTTGCCGCCCGCGAAGGTCAGATCGACTCCGCCCGGCGCTTGGTTGAGGCGGGGGCAGACATCAACGCAATCGCCGCCGATGGCAAGAACGCGCTTGGACTGGCGATCTATAACGGCCATTTCGAGCTGGCGTCATTCCTGGTCGAGAACGACACGGACGTGAATCGTGCCGATGCGGAGGGATTTCCGCCGCTGTTCTGGGCGGTGGATCGCCGCAACATGGAGTGGAACCCGGGATTCCCCTATGTCGAAAAGACCGACCCCCTGCCACTGATACGGCAGCTCCTTGACGCAGGGGCCGACCCGAATACGTTCGTTAACAACACCCCGCGATCCCGGCGCAACTTCGGAGGTTCGCCGCGGACCTTATTTGCGACTTCGCTGATGCGGGCCGCGTACTCTGCCGATGTCGAGCTGGTTCAACTGCTGCTGGATTACGGCGCGGATCCTTTAGTTCTCAATACCGACAACGAGAACGCGCTAATCGCGGCGTCCGGTTACGCCTGGATCGACGGTTACAGCCAGGGACGGTCGACAGAAGAACGACTCGCCACGATTAAGCTGCTGGTGGGACTGGGTGCGGACGTGAACTGGGCGTGCGACCACGGGATCACGCCGCTGATGATGGCCGCAAACTTCGGAGAGGTCGAACTCATTCAGTACCTGGTCGACCAGGGCGCCGACCTGTCCGCGCACGACCTGGGTAAGAAGAACAACGGCGCGTTCGGTGGCAGCATCGAACCGCTGATGCCCATCGATTACGCGATCGGCGTGGGAAGCTTCCGGCCCAACAACGCCATCCTTCACATGGAAGCAGCGACCGCTCTGATGACGCAAATGATGACCGATCGCGGGATCGTGCACACGACCTCGGAATGCACACTTCGCGCCTTCTCCTGCGGCAGCGTCGACCCGCAGGGATCAACTGCGGCAGAGATTGCGATCACGCGCTCGGTTCAGGTCGGGAATCAGGTCGAAGGTATTACCGGAGGCCTGGAAGTGGAAGTGGAAGAGGAGGAAAATGACCCGCCGAACCCGGAGTAACGTCATGCGCACACAGAAAGCAACACTGCTTCCTTATTCGCGGCATCCACTCTGGTTTTAATGCCGTCGATCGCCAAACCGGCTCAATTTTTGCTCTACACTAAATAATGATACGGGGGATTGCTCACAACAGTAGGCCGTTGTGAGGAGTAAGATAATGACAAGGATTTTTCGCCTCTTTTGCCTTGGGATTTTTCTGTCGTTGGCCCTGCCGACAACAGCGCAAGTCGGGCACCCAGCCAAGGGATCTTGGACCGGTTACTATGGTCCTAATGAATCAGATCAGCGGCGTTTTCGATTATTGTTAGACTGGACAGGTGCAGAGATCACGGGTGTTATCAACCCCGGAAGAAGGGCTATAAGCCTGGATAAGGTGGAGCTGGATTATTCCACCTGGATGATGACCTTGGAAGCCGAGTTGCCGCTGGATGGAGGCACAGCGCGTTTCGTGGTAACTGGAAAGATTGAAAACCTTGGCTCATGGACTAACCGCCGGTATTCAGGGACTTATACCTTGGGTGGTGAGTCCGGCGAGTTCTGGCTTTCCCTAAACTAATGAACTTTTGCAAATTTTGGAGAAATCACCGATGAATGCGAAGTTTGCCCTGTTTTTGAGCACACTCTTAGTGGCTTTTAGCCCCGCTCAAGTATTTGCTCACCATGCTTTTGCGGCTGAATTTGATTCCAATTCCCCCATCGAAGTGGAAGGTACTGTTATAAAAGTTGAATGGACCAATCCTCACACCTATTTCTTTATAGAAGTCGAAACTGAGGATGGTCGCTTCGAAGAGTGGGCGATGGAAATGGGTAGCCCAAATGGCTTGTTGCGTCGGGGCTGGAGTCGCAACAGCTTGAAGATCGGTGATGTCGTAACGGTAACCGGCTCACGTGCCAGAGATGGCAAAGCCAAAGCTAGCGCTGAGACCGTGGTGCTCGATTCCGGTGAGCGTTTGTTCGCGGGAACCAGCCGGCCAGATTTCGAAGAAGACGATAAATAAAAATAACCATAGGGAAGTCTATCGTGCTTATTCAGTATTTTAAGAGACTAATAACGGTTGCGGCCGTTGTCGTGCTGCTGTTTTCACTATCAGCTACAGCCCTGGGCCAACCAGGTGGTCCCGCACTTGACCGCCATGTTCCAACACCTCGCCTGGACGACGGTAGAGTAGATTTTGGGGGTGACGGTGTATGGAGCTTACCCTGGATAAGGAATTTTGCGGCGCGTATTGTCGACGCGGATGAAGACTCCTCTGTGCCTTTCCTGCCCTGGACCAAGGCCATGCACGAATACAATGCTTCTAATAACGTCGCCTATGATCCCGAAGGATTTTGCTTACCACCAGGCGGTCCACGTTCCATGGGGACACCCTACCCGATTGAAATCATTCAGCATCGTGACCGTATCATTATTATCTTTGAAGGTGGTGGCCATGTATGGCGGGAAATCCATATGGATGGTCGCCAACATCCTGATAAGGAAACACTCAATCCCAGTTATTTTGGTCACTCTGTGGGTCATTGGGAGGGCGATACCCTGGTGGTTGATACGGTTGGATTTAACGAAAAGACCTGGCTCGACTTCGGTGGCCACATGCACTCAGACCAACTACATACCATTGAATACATCACCCGACCTGATAAAAATACGCTTCATTATGAAGCCACCATTGACGATCCCGGTGCCTACACAGAACCCTGGACAGTAGCCTGGGATATCAACTGGTCCGAGGGGCAGGAACTGGCTGACTATATCTGCCAGGAAAACAATAAATATATGATTGACCTCACTGACGATTTCGGCAATCCCTTCTTTGAAACTACGGCTGTCGCACGCTAGAGCCAAGGATTTAGGGGGTCACTGATAATTTGGATACTTAAGGGTTATCAATCTCGTACGGTCCTGACATCTTCGAAGCCAAGCTATGATTACAGACGCATTTCGGTGAGCAGTTCCGGCACTCACGATTAAATTATCAGCATCCCCTCCATTATTCCAGTCCTTGCATTTCGGCAAAACTAGTACCAAAATCAGTGTTGGATATTCAGGAGACAGTAATCATGCTTCATAAAATTAATTCCTACCTAGGTACAAAGTTAAAGAATTCGCAGGTTTGGAGCTGGACTCTATTCCGGCTGTTGGTGTCCGCTATGTTTGTGACCCATGGCTTCGCCAAACTTTTCGGCGAGAATCCACAAGCGTTCATGGGTAGCGGTATGACTTCTATTAATATTGGCGAATTAATCTCAATACCCATGCCGCTGGCAATAAATGCCTTGTTCGTGGCCGGTAGTATTGAGCTAGTTGGAGGATTTCTGTTGCTAATTGGGCTGTGCACGCGTCTGATCGCAATAATAGCGCTTTTCTCGACCATTATGGCATTCCTCATTGCCCACCTGGCCTGGTTTCCCACCTTAAACGGCGGTGAACTGGCGACTATGTATATTCTATGCTTCCTGATTCTGTTGACTTATGGAGCCGGCCCACACAGTGTCGACAGCTGGCTTGAACAGCGACATCAGAAGAAAGAGTAGAAGAAAATGGAAGCGGCCGCGGAGTAGAGATGCCGAGACTTCGCTCTATTTAGATGGTGGAGATTTTCTTGCTACTGGGTGTAGGGAATCTGCTAAATTAGCATTCCACCATTATATTCCAGATCACTTGTAGTGCGGATAGTGGTCCAGATTGCGAAAAATAATGAAATCCAGGGGGACACCAGTGCTTCTGGTATTGATTCGAAATCTATTCGTAGCTGTACAAGTCAGCTACGCTTTCATGCTGGTCTTGTCCGGCTCCATCGCCACGGCGCAGCCGTCATCCGTCGATCTGACCGGCGTCATCGACTTTCATGCCCATGCCGGCCCGGATTCCCGGCCCCGCGCCTTTAACGATTTCGAAGCAGCTCAATTGGCCAGACAGGCCGGCCTGCGCGGCATCGTGTTGAAGAATCACTTCACCATGACCGCAGATCGCGCGGCGCTGGCGATGACCCTGGTCGACGGGCTCGAAATCTTCGGTGCGGTGGCATTGAATCGGGCCGTGGGCGGTATTAATCCGGAGGCAGTTCGGCAGATGGTGGCCTTCGACGGCGGCCGCGGCAGAGTCGTCTGGTTACCTACCTTCGATGCAGAATTTTACGTTACCAGGGCGGGACAGGGCGACCCATTCGTCAGGATCATGGAAAATGGCGCACCGGTGCCGGCACTGCTGGAGGTATTTTCATTGATCGCAGAGCACGAACTGGTGCTGGCGATGGGGCATTCGTCGCCGCAAGAAGTGTTATTGCTAATACCGATCGCGAAAAACTTGGGCGTGACACGAATCCTGATAACCCATGTCTTCGGTCAGGATGCAACGCCACAGCAGATGCAGCGCATGGCGGCGGCAGGAGTCATCATGGAACTCGATTGGCTGGCCGTCTTTACCGGTGCCGTAACAATCGCCGAATACGTCGCTGTAATTACCAGGCTCGGTGCCGAGCATTTCCTGATCTCATCGGATTTTGGTCAGGCTGGCAACCCGGACCATGGCACCGGCATGGCCGCTTTCATCCTGGCTCTGCAGGACGCTGGTATAAATCAGTCCCAGATCAACGTAATGGCTCGACGAAATCCTGCCATGCTGCTGGGGCTGGACTAGGAGTCTGCGCGGTAGGCCGTTTCACAGATTCAGAGCTGCCCTAGCTCGGGTTTACTGCAAAAATTCTGACATAGGCGCGCCCATGCCAGGATTGAAAAGCCTGTAGTCTTCACCCAGTAATTTCAACAAGGTCGCGGCAATTCTATCGGAGGTGAGACATCCGTCGCCCGTGGCGACAAGACCACTGGCTGGGACCCCGGGGCCGATAGCCGCCATCCACACCGCGTCCGAACCGACGATGCCTTCTTCGTAGCGCGCCAGGGACTGCATATTCCGACTTACAGATTTCTTGCTGGCGTGGTGCCTCCAGGTTTCTTCCGGCTCCTCGCCCCGGCCATGATCGACGGTGACGAAGAGGACGGTGTTGTCCTTGTAAAAGGCATCACTGGAGATTAACTCCCATAGTTCCTCGATAAATCGGTCGTTGCGATGCGCCGCCATCACGTATTGGTCGTATTGCCCATCGTGGGCAAAATCATCGGTCTCCCCGTAGCCGATGTAGACAATACGAGGATGATGATTTCTGATATGGGACAGGGCGTAGTGATGAGTAAATGCGTCCAGCCTGACGTTGCCCCAAGGGCTCGGAATATCGTCCTGCAAGCGATTGAGGAAAACTTCGAACTCATTCTCTGCCGGGTCTGCGTTCTGGGCTGCATTCAAATGCAGGCCGCTGCGCTCAACATTGAATATGTATGGAAACACATCCCAGGAGCCAAAGGCAGCCACCTGGTCGCGATAGCTGCCGGTGTCATTCAACAGCTCCAGAAATGTTTTATTGGGATTCGGTATCTTCGCGTTTGAGTCGATGGATTCATCCACCACACCGGTCAGAATTTCATTGTAACCGGGGTAGGAAAAGTACCAGGAATTACTGACTCGAGCGCAGGAGTTTCTGTCTCGATTTCCCACCACCGTGCCATCGCGAAATACCCTGTTGTGGAGGAAAGGCATTAACGCCGCTGCGCTATCCTCGGTGTTGGAGGCGCCGTAACGGGCGATGATGGTCTCCGAGCGCTCGGTGTAGTCGCCGTTAGTGGCCAGGGATTCATCCAGGCCGCGGAATACTTCCTGCCAGCGCAGTCCGTCCAGGGTCACCAGGAAGATGTTGCTGACCGTTGCATCGGCCGCTGCGGCCATCACTATTTCGACCTGCAACAACAAAGCGATTGCACATATGAAGTGTTTCATCATTGGCCTCAAAGTTCACCGTCGACGGGACGGGTCGGTTGATCCGCCATGTCCCATCAATACGACTGGATCGCGAAGAAGTAGTGACCCGGGTGCTGGATTTTAGATTGGACGATTGAGCGAAGCTTACTTACTCCGCCAGCCTTTCCCTCGCATCGGCGATACCGCCGACGTTCTCCACATTGGTATAACCTAAGGACTCCAATTCGGCCAGGGCCAGTCCGGCGCGGACACCGCTGCGGCAGAACAGTTTGATGGGAGTGGATTTTCTCAGGCCGAGATCGGCTATCTGGGTAGCAATTACGGTATGCGGCAGGTTTGGTGTGTCGGCAATGTGGTCCTGTTGATATTCTTCTGGAGTTCTTACATCGATCCACACGGTTTGTGGTGCGAACAGGCTGCAGGTAGAAAAGCTCAGTGACAACAGAGCGATGAAAACAATTCTTGATAATTTAACCATGACTCGTAAATCCCATTTTAGTTTGATGCAGATAGATTATGTTTTCTCAAAAACCGGTGCCGGGCTTTAGCTGGCGGGCTCGGCTGATTGGGTGCATCGGGCGGCAGTGAATTGATACGCCTTATTGCCAATCTTGTCAATAAGACACGGCCTGTCCCGGGTCGCTATTGTTGGAAAGATTCCAGAGTGAATTGTAGCTGCTCGACATCGCTTAGTACGAAAACCACATCTCGAAACGCCACCGCACCGGCGATGACCAACTCCGGAATCACCAGGCGACCGCTACTGTCATCGAAGGTGGCAATCTTGTCCACGCTGGCCGTTAGCGATTCCACGCTCTCAGGAATGACCTGGATAACGGTATCTGGCGTAGTGGAAATTATTGCGAGGGATAGCGCCGCTAGGCCGGCAGCACCGGCATCGACCTGAATATTCAGCAGGGCTGTCGACTCGTCGAAGACATTGGGCGCATTACTGAGATCTTCCGCCACCGAGATGCTGACATCGACCAGATTGGCAAGGGTCAGACTGCCGCCGGAGAAGTTGATCAGGGGAAAATCTGCCAGATTGCCAACGGCACTGAAAAATACGGTGGTTGTAAACAGAGCGTTGATTGCATCTACCACGTCCATGCCGTCGTCCAGCACCCGACCAAATACGGTAAATCCACCATCGACGCTATCGAGCGAGCTGTTGTCGCCTGTGTTGATAAACCACTGACTACTGGCACTGTTGGCTTGTCCGCCGAGCCTGGCCATGGCGATGGTGCCGCGAGTGTTGGAGATGTTGAATTCATTCAAGATATTGGGATCGGTAACAATCTGAGAGACTGTATTTTGTTGCTCATCGGCGCTTAACAAGCCGCCCTGAATCACAAACCCCAGTATAGATCGATGTACGATGACGCTGTCATAGCGACCAGAGTCCACGTAATTAAGGAAGTTGGCGACGGTGCCGGGGGCGACATCATCGAACAACTCCAGGGAAAAATCGCCCAGAGGCGTACTGAAATTGACTATCGTTCCGGCTGCGGCGGTGCCAGTCGCAGCCATCGCCAAGGTGACACCAAGGCAGAACACCAGGCGACGAAGAAACAACTTGAGTTGGTGCGGTGTATTGCAGCGATTCATAAATTCACCTGGGATACTGTTGGTGCCGAGTCTGGTCTGAATTCGAAGTTACACTAGGGAGATTGCCAATTAGAGCAGTCGACCTGGACATAACACACTAGAACCGGCAACCGGGTCTTTTTGCTCATGACGCTGTTAATACCAGCGGCGCGCATTATTACCTTAAAGGCCCGGTATAAGAAGCGCTTTGTAATGTATTTGTAAGTCTGGCAGGTATTTCGGTGATAAGAGAGATCAGTATCTGCCCTGTTCACCTGTATTTTCGCATATGTCTGAGGAGTGCAATTTTATTACGGCCCTTTTTATTGCCCTCGGCACGGCTTGCACTAGCCTAGAGGAACGTGAAACTATTTGATATGCGACCCTGACGAAGAACCATCGGAATAAAACTTTGCTCTACCTGCAGGCCTTGCTGGGAATATTTGTCTTCATTGCTATCGCCGTTGGCTGTAGCGAAGACCGGCGGTTGCCGCCCTGGAAATTGCTGGCGGTGGGTCTCGGGCTTCAATTTCTCATCGCCTTCATCGTTTTTCGGGTAGAAATGGTGCAGCGAGTTTTGGCCGCTATCAACCAGGGTGTATCTGCTATTGTTGCCGCCACCGAAGCAGGCACCCTGTTTGTATTCGGCTATCTCGGTGGCGACCCAGCCAATGTCGCCTACCCCTATTCTATTGACGAGCCCGGCGCCACTCTCATCCTGGCATTCCGTGTGCTGCCCCTGATTCTGTTTATCACCGTGCTGTCGGCCATTTTATGGCACTGCCGAATACTTCCTCTCATCGTCCGGGGTTTTTCCTTCATATTGCGGCGTAGCATGGGTGTCAGCGGTGCCGTTGGCTTGGGCGCCGCAGCGAATATTTTTATCGGCATGGTGGAATCACCGGCCCTGATCCGACCCTACATAAAACAGCTGACTCGCAGTGAATTGTTCGTTGTCATGTCCTGCGGCATGGCGACAATTGCCGGCTCGGTAATGGTGTTTTACTCGGTGATATTGGCGGACGTCATCGATAATGCTCTGGGACACATACTCACTGCATCGGTGATTAGTGCGCCTGCTGCCATCATGCTGTCCTTAATAATGGTACCGGCAAGCGAGGAAGCGACCGATCAGAAAATCGAATTGAGCACGCACTACCATTCTCTGATGGATGCGATCACCCGGGGTACCAGTGATGGACTCAAATTGATGGTGAACGTAGGTGCCATGTTGCTCATATTTGTTGCCTTGGTGGCATTGCTCAATAGCGTGCTTTCCCTGCTGCCTTTTCCCGGCGAGGACCCACTGACCTTGCAAGGGATATTCGGCTACCTGTTCGCGCCCGTGGTCTGGCTCATGGGCATCCCCTGGCAGGAAGCCCCTCTGGCAGGCAGTCTGATGGGAATCAAGACCGCCTTGAATGAACTGGTCGCATTTCTCGCCCTGGCTGCGGTCCCAGAGGGGGGCTTATCTCCCAGGTCTTTCATCATCATGACCTATGCGCTGTGCGGCTTTGCCAACTTTGCCAGTCTCGGTATCATGATCGCCGGCATCAGTGGCATGTGTCCGCAACGGGCCCAGGAGATCGTCTCGCTGGCACCGAAATCCCTGATTTCTGGTACGCTCGCTACCTGCATGACCGGTGCCATTGCCGGGTTGTTGACCTGATCCGGCAAGACCAGTTTTGTAGTCGCTAGTAGCCTCGATTAAACCTGGATTTTGTGGCCCGGTTCGGCTTTAATTTTTTATTCGCTGTTGGGGTATACTCCGACATTCAATATCGATAAGCGCTGGAGTCTCCTTATGTCTGTTAGTCGCAGAACCTTCCTGAAGACAACCGCGGCTACCGGGATCGGAATCGTAACCATGCCTACATCCTCATTCGCCGCGCGGGGCAACGGTGTCATGCCCGCGCCGATGATGCCCGCGCCGACATTTGTGGAGACCAATGGTATTGATATGGCCGTCTACGAGAGAGGGGAGGGTCCGGTCGTCGTGTTTTGTCATGGTTGGCCGGAACTGGCCTTCAGTTGGCGCAGCCAGATCGAGGCGGTAAGCGCGGCCGGCTATCACGCCATCGCGCCGGATCAGCGCGGTTTTGGCATGACGGGCGGGCCGACAGACTTATCGCAATATGACATGCAAATCTTCTGTGATGACCTCGCTGGCCTGCTGGATGCGAAGGGCATCGACAAGGCGGTGTTTTGTGGTCACGACTGGGGTGGCGCCGTGGTGTGGGCGATGGGAAGACTGCACCCCGATCGTTGCTCCGGAATCATCGGCTTGAATACCGCAGCTGGCCGACCTGGTGACTTGCCGCCGGTGGAGAACGCCGAGCCATCACTCATCATTCAGACCCCAAACTACTATGTCCTGACCTTTATGCCCCCCGGTCAGGCGGAAGCAATACTGGAAGCCGATGTACGCAAGACCTTCGATTTTATCCTCAGTCGCGGCGGCATCTGGGATAGAGACGCTTTTGCTCAGATGCCGGAAGATTCAGACGAGCGCCAGATGAATCTGCTGGCGATGATTCAGCGGGATGACCCACCTGGCGACCCCTTCATGTCCGATGAGGTGATGAATTATTTCACCGCAACTTATGAGACCACGGGTTTCGCCAAGGGCCTCAACTGGTACCGGGCTATTCCAAAGATGGGTCCGATCATGGCCAATGCCCCCTCTCGCATCGAGGTGCCGAGTCTCTACATTGGCGCCGAGAATGACGTCATCCTGCCGCCTTCTTCCGCCGACGGCATGGAAGACTTCATCAGCGACCTGGAAAAGTACACGGTAATGGACAGCGGCCACTGGACCCAGCAGGAAAAACCCGAAGAAGTTAATCGCGTTATTATCGACTGGTTAAAAAGAAAGATCACATAATTGCACAGACGAAGCTGATGCTGCTGGTTATACTCATCCTGTCCAGTCACAATGGCATCATCGGCGACGATGACTTGAAACAGATCGCCAGGGATCAATTGCAGTTGCAAGGAGTAGAATTCGAAATCGGCATTCACCAGGGGGATGTCCAGCACCGCGGTTTGCAGATCGTAAGTGGCGCCGGGGGTAACGCCGACGTCGGCGTCCACGGCGGCGCTCACAATAAAAGTCAATGCAACTTCATCTACCAGCAGCAGGGACAGTCTCAGGGAACCATAGCCTTCCACATCTATCCGAGGAATGGTGAGGGTGTCCACTTCAAAATAGGGAATCGAGCTTCCAGTTTGCGCCAGGGAAGGCGCGCTGAAACCAGCACTCAACAGCACTAACAACAAGCCGTAAGCGGTGTTTCTGACTGAACTGACTGTGGACATGACTAATCTCGCTCTGCGAATCAAAAAGGTTGTTTCGATTGGTTAAACGCGAGGTTAAGCCTATGGTTTACGCAGTAAAGACCGTAATTGCCTGAATGTGAGCCAGATCACGGCGGTTCGGTGGCAGTGGGCGCGCACATATTTGCAGGGATGTTCTATAACATACTGAAAATATTGAATATTATACCATCGCAGTGCGGTGATTTGCGGTCAATAGTAAAGAACCGGTCATAGCGCTAGCTTGGGTGCCGCTGCCGCTTAATCCATCCCCGCCCGTTCGCGAACATAGAGGGCCGCCGCTTCATGGGTCCCGAACCAGACATCGCCTTTGGCCTGTATGTGATCGATGAGGCCCTCGAGCGCGACAATGCGGGAACGGTGTCCACTCACATGCGGGTGCAGGGTGAGCAGGAACATGGTTCGCTCTTCCCAGGCCTTGTCGAACTCGTCAATCCACACCTGCATGACGTCACGGGGATTCATGTAGCGGTTTCCCAGCGGATTGAACAGGGGCGCATCATCCAGTATCCACTCCACCGGCAACTCGACCACGCCGGTCGGTTCACCATCCTGCAGCAGTTCGTAGGGGCGGTCGTCGTGCATTAATGAGCTCTCGTAGAGGAAGCCCATGTCGCGGACTATCCGCAGAGTATTGGGGCTGTGGTTCCAGGACGGGGCGCGATAGCCCACCGGACGTCGGCCGGTAATTTTCTCGATCTCATCCACCGCCTGGCGCAGCAGTCGTTCCTCCGTGGCAGCGTCGAGTGAGGTGTTGAGTTCGTGGATCCAACCATGGACGGCGATCTCATGCAGGCCGGAATTGTTGATTACATCCGCCTGTTCTGGCGCCAGTTTCAGACTCCAGGCCGGGAAAAAAAAGGTGGCGGGTATATTCTCGGCATCCATCAGCTTGACGATGCGCGGTAGCGCCACGCGCGCGCCATACTGGCCCTGGGACAACGGACCGATGCTGATCTCCCCCGTCCGCAATCCCTGTACCGTCTCGTTGTCGACGTCAAAGGATAGCAGCACGGCAACCCGCGCCCCTCCGGGCCAGGAGTCGGGATTCAAATCGCGTCCCGCACGCACTTGATTGACCTGGGAACGCACGAATTCATCCGACCAGTTCCAGGGCTGTGCCGGGTCCGGGGCTGAGGTCGAGGTCGACTGCGCCAGCACAGCGGGAAGTCCGGAGAAGGCGATCGCTAACAGCGGCAGTGCAGCGACGGCAGCACGACGGGCGCAGATGCTGAATTTCATGGGCATGCCCTCGGTTGAGAATAATTGGCTATTGGTGTAAGAATACAGGCTTTATATTATCAGTTCGATTAATCGGAGGCTCTGAAGATCGTTAGCCAATGGTTTGGTTAAGGAAAAGCGCATTATAATTCATCACATGGATTGAAACCGATCTACATTGAGATGGGAATAGGGACCCATCATAACAGTCAAGAGCAGGAGACAAGGCTTATGAAGAGCAAATTAAACCGGCGGGATTTTTTGCGTGCCACGGCCACGGCAGGCGCGCTGGCGGCAACGTCAACTAACGTGCTAGGGGCCCCGGCAGTGCGGCGATCTGGCTTCAAACCCGTGGTTATCGCCTCCGGCAATGGCAACGTCTACCGTAATGGCGGCACCGAGACCTGTGTCGAACTGGCGTTTCGAAAGATGACGGCGGGGGACGATGTTTTGGACTCGCTGATCGCCGGGGTCAATATCGTTGAGCTTGACCCGGAAGAAGCAGGTGTGGGTTTCGGTGGCTTGCCCGATGGTGACGGCAATGTCGTGCTCGATTCCTGTTGCATGCACGGACCGCGGAAACAGGCTGGGGGCGTGGCAGCCTTGCAGGGGGTGCGGACACCGTCTCTGGTCGCTCAAGCGGTCGCGGCGTCAACCGATCATCATCTATTGGTGGATTCGGGCGCGCAGCGTTTCGCCCGTAATATGGGCTTCACCATCGAGGACGATCTCAACACTCCCTTGTCGAGAAGTCGCTGGCTGGAATGGAAACGGAGAACGGACCCGGGACACTATCTCGATCCGAAGCAGCGCGCTCAAATCGGTATGAGAGTGGGTCTTGAGATGGTGGCCGAAGGCAAGATCGATGCGGAACATTATTGGGGCACCATCAATTGCAACGGCCTCAATGCGAATGGCGATATCTGCGGGGTGACTACCACCAGTGGATTGGCCTGGAAGATCCCCGGTCGGGTCGGAGATTCCCCCATCCTCGGTGCCGGTCTCTACGTAGACAACGAAATAGGCGCGGCGGGCTCTACCGGTCGTGGCGAGGCCAATTTGTATAACCTCGCATCGTTCCTGGTAGTGGAACACCTACGCGCCGGTAAGCACCCAAAAGACGCGGGCATGGAAACACTCAAGCGCATCCTCGGAAATACCGAGAAACGCTTACTGCGGGATGATGGAAATCCTGCATTCAATCTGAATTTTTACGTGATCAACAAGCGCGGTGAGTACGCTGGCGTGGCGTTCTATGGTGACGGCAGCAGAAAATTTGCTCTGTGTAGTGAAAATGGAGCCGAGAGCTTGTCGATAGAGGGCTTACTTGGCTAGAGAGCGAGGCACATGGCAGTGTAGAGTGTAGCTCTCACCGATTGGCATCTTGTGCCCCAGGTTCGGGAAGGGAATCGGCAGGAGAATCGTCAGGGGAATCGGGAGGAGGATCGAGTGGTGGATCAAGCGGTGAGCCGCCGGCACCGAATCCAGCCGGGCCCCCAAATCTTCCTGGTCCACCAGGCCCTCTGGGCCCACCGAATCCGCGTTGTCCGCTGCGAAAGCCTTCTCTACCATCGCGGGGTCCGCGACGATTCACAAATTCCAATGCCATCTGCCGTTCCTGAGCAGTGAGTTCATTCAGTAACGCCACAGATTGTTCATGGGAGAGGGCCTGGTAACGCAGATTCACATCTCTGAGTTCGGTAAACGCCTGGTTGATCGCTTCGGCGTCGAACTCCGGCGCCGCCATTAATTGATTCACCTGCCGTTGCGCGGCGAACATCTGACCCCGCATGGGACCAATTTCGGCGGCACTGCGCTCGAGAAAACTGCCAAGTTCGGACCGTCTTTCCTCGCTGAGGTCGCGGACTATCCAGCCCACATTGGGCGGGAACGGACGGCCGCTGAATTCTTGAAACCTGGAGGCTCGATAGCCTATGCCGCCGATGAAGAACAGATTCACCGCCACGGACAGAACCAATGCAACCAGGATGAGTTTAGTTTTGTTCATGACTAAAACAGGTTCTCCGTATAGTCATTGAGGGACAAGATGTAGAGTTCATCATCCCAGTACTCGAAACCTTCGCCTTGCAGGCCGACCCCGAAGTTGTAAAAATTACCGATAACGATGCCGAATATCAGTGGCAGGCAGGCGACCATCGCAGGTCGCCAAAATTGTTTGCCCGGCTCGTCTGCGGGCAGCAACCACTCCAAAAATTGATCTAGTAGCGCAAGCTTACGTGGCGGCAATTGCTGATCGAGCACCTTCGCTTCCAGGTCAGGAAATTCCGGCACCGCAATTTGATTCATCAGCATTTCCAATTCATGTTGCCGATTAATCAGCTCCCTCGCCTCGTTGTTGTCGGCGATGAAGTTCTCACATGCCTCGCGCAAGCCGACCGGCCAGCGCCCGGGCTCGGAGCCATAGCTTTCAATGATTTTCGTAAACTCTTCAAGTGTCATTTTAATTCCTGCTGTCGGGTTTTGATTTCTCCACCCCAAGGTGTGCTATCAATATTATTTTCAACTTCAGCAATTTTTCTGCGCAGGGAGCGTTTGGCCCTGGCTAACGTGGATTCGATGGCCTTCACCGAGACGTTCATGATAACAGCCGCTTCCTTGTTGGAAAAACCCTGGTAGTGACAGAGCATCAGCGCACTACGCTGGCTCTCCGGAAGTTCAACCATTGCTGCGGTCAGTTTCCTCAGTTTGTCGTCCTCATCGAGGTTTTCACTAATGCCGCCGGCGGATTTCCCCTGTAAGCCATCATACGATTCGAGGGCCTGGCCCCGATTGTCTTCTTCCTCTTCTAAATACGCCCTGGTTTGCACCCTGCTGTGTTTTCTCAGATAGTCAACACACAGATTGTGGGTGATGCGGTGCAGCCAGGTGGAGAGTTTCGCCTTGTCGGCCTGCCACCTGCAGGCATTGATCCAGAGTCTCAAAAACGTTTCCTGGGCAATGTCCTCCGTGTCTTTGTTGTTACCGAGTAGGCGAAAAGCGTAGTGACTGATAGGTTTCAGATGCCGTTTTACGAGGGTCTGATAGGCGGATTGATCACCCTCGCACACCGCCAACATCAATTCTTCATCAGTCATTACGCTCTGAAGTACACCTTTTCCATGCCGATATCAAGGGGTGTTGCCTTGTGGCTATCCTCCTTGTTGATCGCCTAGGTCAGCGTCGGGGCGCCGTCGACCCATGCGGCCGCCGCCAGGGCGACCCCGCTGTTGCCGGCGTAATTCGCTGCCGGTCAAGACGCCATTGTTATCGCTGTCCAGGTTGAGGAAATTCGCTTCCTGAAATTCATCGAGTGTGACGATCTTATCGTCATTCAGGTCCATCTCCTGGAATCGCTCGGTTGCGCGCTGAGTCATCATAGCCTGCATTTCGGCACGGCGCTCTGCATCGAACTCAGAAGGCGGGTTGTCGCCGCCCCGACCTCGCATGCCGCCCCTGCCTGGACCCGGCCTGGCATTCAGAAATTCATCGATGGTCAATACGCCGTCGCCATCACTATCGAGTCGGGCCAGGAGATCCGCCTGGCGTACTGCAAATTCTTCGAAGCTGATGCTGCCATCGCCATCTGTGTCCAGTGCAGACAGGCTGCGTTGACCACGCTCGGTCCCATCGGCAGCAAACGAGGTCGCTATAAAACCCAAACATCCCAAGGCTAAAACCAATGGAATTTTGTTCATGCTAATTCTCCTTCAAAATTAGTTCTCAGTAAGTTTTACGTAGCGGCTCAAAATACCCGTCGTTGCGCGACACGATCTGCAGGTTTGCGGGGGCGGTGACAAACTTTGATTCACCTTGTAGACCGTGTAAGCTAGCTTGATATTGGTACATATGTCGGATTCTGACAATCATGGGTGAACAAATGAACAACTTTCAAGCGCGCATTAATCCTGTGACAAAGCTGGTGTTGTTATTGACCTCCTGGCTAATCGTAACGGCCGGCTATGCCCAGGAATACGTGATGGATCCAGATTGGCCCAAGCCCTTGCCTGATGGCATTGAGTGGGGTCAGGTTCCCAATGTCACCATCGATCGAGAGGGTTTTATCTACGCATTCCATCGTGCCGAACCGCCGGTACTGAAGTTTGATCCCGAGGGCAATCTGGTTGCCACCTTCGGCAGTGACTGGGTGGCAACGCCCCACGGATTTCGTGCGGCGCCGGACGGCACCTTGTGGGGTACCGATTACAATCGCCAGCTTGGCAATACAGTGACCAAGTTTGATACCGAGGGCCGGGTCTTGCTCAGGTTGGGTGCCCGTGGCTTTACCGGTACCGGGCCGAATACCTTCGACGGTCCAGCAGATTCGGCGGTGGCCAGTAATGGCGATATTTTTGTGGCCGATGGCCACTGGAATAATCGCATCGTCAAGTTCGATTTCCAAGGCAGATATCTCATGGAGTGGGGCCACAAGGGCACGGGCCCGGGGGAATTCGACCTGCCCCATACCATCGTCATAGACCGCAGAGGCCGGGTGCTGGTTGGCGATCGCTCCAATCATAGAATTCAGATCTTCGATCAAGAGGGCAATTACATTACCGAATGGGATCAGTTCGGCTGGCCCAGCGGACTATTTATCGATCAGAATGATATCCTCTACGTTGCCGATTATCAGAGTAAACGCGGCGTTACCTTCGGTTCTGCCGAGGATGGCACGATCATGGGCTTCATCCAGGGCTCGGAACCGGAAGGCGTAGTGGTGGATGCCGATGGCAATGTCTATACCGGTGAGGTTACCGGTGGTGAAGGCGGCGATGGCATGATCATGCGCAAATTCATCAAGCAGTAGTGCCTGTATCAAGCAGCAGTGGGGGGTCTGAGGGCCCTGATTTGTAAGACCCGCCACTGTTAATCTGTTAGAATCCCGCCTCTTTTTAGCCTGTCGCCCAGCTTCCGCTATGGCATCAGTCACTGTGTCGGCAGCCGCCAAAGCCCGCTAATTTCGGGTACTCAAGCCACTGTGCAGGCCTGAGACGCTTAGCAACTGAACGAGAAATGTATGGAACTAGCCGAAGAAAAACTGGGTGAACACCATCTTGACGAGAAAGAAGTCGTCGATGTAGTGGTGCGCTTTGCCGGTGATTCTGGTGATGGTATGCAGTTAACTGGTGGCAATTTCACCGAATCCACCGCCCTTTATGGTAACGACTTATCAACCTTTCCCGATTTTCCCGCGGAGATTCGTGCGCCCGTAGGCTCCACCTTCGGTGTCTCTGCCTTCCAGATTTATTTTGGCATGGAGGATGTCACTACTGCCGGTGATGCCCTCGATGTGCTCGTTGCCATGAATCCGGCGGCGTTGGTGACCAATGTGGGGAATCTGGTGGAGGGCGGTCTGCTTATCGTCGACAGCGGCGCCTTCACTGCCAAGAATCTGGCCAAGGCAAAATATCAATCCAATCCCCTGGAAGACGGTGCGTTGGACGCCTTTAGAGTGCTCGACATCAATATCTCCAAGCACGTGCTTGCCGCGGTGGCAGCGTTTGGCATCGGTCACAAGGCGGGGCTGCGTTGCAAGAATATGTGGACCCTGGGATTGGTACTCTGGTTATTCGATCGGGATCGCAAGGCGACCATCGAAAACTTGAAAATGAAATTTGCCAATAAACCCGAAATTGCCGAAGCAAACATCGCCGCTCTGAATGCCGGTCATGCCTATGGTGAAACTGCAGAATTGCCAGCCGGCATCCATATTTATAAAGTCCCTAAAGCGAAAGTGGCACCTGGCACCTATCGTAACGTAACTGGGAGTACGGCACTGGCCTGGGGCTTGATCGCAGGTTCAAAGCTGGCGAACATCGAAATGCTGTTTGCTACTTATCCAATTACACCGGCATCGAATCTGTTGCACGAACTGGTTAACCGAAAAGAATTTGGTATCAATACCTTCCAGGCGGAAGACGAGATTGCAGCGGTGTGTGCGGCTATCGGTGCTTCCTTTGCCGGTTCGCTGGGTGTGACTTCCAGTGCCGGCCCCGGCATCGCGCTCAAGGCCGAAGGCATTGCCTTGGCGGCAGCCACGGAATTGCCACTGGTCGTCGTAAATACCCAGCGTGGGGGGCCGTCCACCGGCCTGCCTACGAAGACTGAACAATCGGATCTCAATATGGCTTTGTGCGGTCGCCATGCCGATACTCCTGTTCCAGTAATTGCCACATCGACGTCCACCGATTGTTTCGAGGTGGCGATCGAAGCGGTTCGCCTCGCTACCAAGTACATGACACCGGTGATGCTGTTATCAGACGGTTACCTGGCGAACGCGGCCGAGCCATGGAAAATTCCCGATGTAGATTCGCTAACGCCATTTCCGGTGCAGCATTACACCGACGCCAAGGACTTCAAGCCATCGCTGCGTGACGACACCACCCATGCGCGAGTTTGGGCGAAACCGGGCACGCCGGGTCTGGAACACCGTATCGGCGGTATCGAGCGTAGTTTTGAGACTGGGGACATCTCCTATGATCCGGACAATCACCAGAAGATGACGGATCTCCGCCAGGCCAAGATTGCGGCAATCGCCGATGACATTCCACTACAGGAAGTCGTTCTGGGTAGTGAATCTGGAAAGCTGGCAGTGGTGGGCTGGGGGTCGACATTTGGTGCGATTCACCAGGCGGTGAAGCGTGCTCGCCGTGAGGGCCTGGATGTCTCACATATTCAAGTTCGTTATTTGTCACCCCTGCCGAAGAACCTCGGTGAGCTGTTGCATAATTTCGAGAAGATAATAGTGCCGGAGATGAACACCGGCCAGTTTATCAACTTAATTCGTGCCGAATATCTAATAGACGCCGATGGTCTTAACAAGGTGGCGGGTCAACCCTTCAAGATTGGTGAAATTTTGGCGGCGATTCACGAAGAATTTGCCGTCCTCGGGAGGCAGCCATGAATCAGGCCGCAATCAAACTCACGCTCAAAGACTACACTTCGAATCAAGAGGTGAGGTGGTGTCCTGGCTGCGGCGACTACGCCATTCTGAAGACGATCCAGAAGTTAATGCCGGAGTTGGACCGGCCGAAGGAAAACCACGTGTTTATTTCCGGCATCGGTTGCGCCTCGCGTTTTCCCTACTATATGAACACCTATGGCTTTCATACCATCCATGGGCGTGCGCCGCCGATCGCCACGGGTGTGAAGCTGGCCAATCCTGATCTGGATGTCTGGGTAATAACCGGCGACGGTGATGGCTTCAGTATCGGTGGTAATCACATGCTGCATGTGCTGCGTCGCAATGTAGATCTACAGATTTTGCTATTTAATAATGAAATCTACGGTCTTACTAAGGGACAGTACTCGCCAACATCTCGGGCAGGGACTCGTTCGCCGTCTTCGCCAGAGGGCTCCATAGATTTTCCGCTGGCACCCTGTGAAGTTGCTTTGGGGTCAGGTGGCACCTTTATTGCCCGTTCCATCGACACCGAAGCGAAGCACTTGTCGGCGGTGGTCAGGCGAGCCTACGATCACAAGGGGGCATCCTTCGTTGAAATTCTGCAGAACTGCCCAATATACAACGACGGCATTTTTGAGCAGGTAAAAGACAAGAAGATTTCCGCCGATTTCAAAGTGGAGCTAGAACATGGTGAGCCCTTGATATTTGGTAAAGAGCGTGACAAAGGCATACGCCTGAACCGGCAAAACCTATCCCTGGAGGTGATTGATTTAAACAGCGATGACGCCGATGAGGCGCTTATCCATGATGAGACCAACAAGGTGTTAGCGCAAATGTTGGCCACCATGTCCGCTCCTGAACTTCCCGTCGCTGTCGGGGTCATCTATCGAGAGGACAGGACGACTTACGATGATGCCTCGCGGCAGCAAGTCACGGTGGCGCGGGACGCCAAGGCATCCCTGCAGACGTTGTTGCATAGCGGCCACACCTGGGTAGTAGATTAGACGCCCGCGCTGTGACTGCCTCGTCATTGCGCTTGGTCAATTAGTGAAAGCAGAGCTGGAGGAGTCTTGGCTTATGAATTGGCGGCAGATCAAGCGTAGAAAATTTCTCGGCATGGGTCTGACCGGTATGAGCCTGTTCGTGGCCGGTGGACTGTTGCGATATCAACAAGCCAGCGCCAGCGAAGCCGGGCTGGCACCATTTAATAGCCTCAATAATCTGGGTGCTCTACTGCCGCCGGATGAAAATGGCATCATGCTAGCGCCGGGATTCAAATCGCGGGTGGTGGCTCGATCCGGCGAAGCGCCGGCAGGTCTGCCCGGTTATACCTGGCATTCGGCGCCCGATGGTGGTGCCTGCTTCGCCACCGATGACGGTGGCTGGGTGTATACATCTAACAGCGAGATGCGCAGCAACGCGGGCGGCGTTGGCGCCCTGCGATTCAATGCCGGTGCCGAAGTCATAGATGCCTATTCGATTCTGAGACGCACATCGATCAATTGCGCCGGTGGTCCAACCCCTTGGGGCAGCTGGCTGTCCTGCGAAGAGTTTGCCCGGGGTCAGGTCTACGAATGCGACCCCATGGGCGTCAAACCGGCGGTGGTGAGACCGGCCCTGGGTTCATTCCGGCACGAGGCGGTGACGGTGGACACGAAAAATCAGTGTCTCTATCTGACCGAGGATTTACCGAATGGCGGCTTTTACCGGTTTCGACCGGCCAATGGCTTGCCCGATCTGACCCAGGGTACCCTGGAAATCGCTTCGGTAGTGCAGAATCAAGGCCAATATTTCGTGCTCTGGCGCCCGGTGCCCGATCCCCTGGCGAAGCGCACCATGACATTTAGACAGGTGCCGGATGCCTTTGGTTTTCGTGGCGCCGAAGGCATTGCTCTGCATGATGGCAAAGCTTATTTCACTACCAAGCACGATAACCGAGTCTGGTCCTACGACACCGACAGTCAGCTACTGGAAATCGTCTACGACATCGCCACCAGCGCCAATCCGATCTTGTCCGGCGTGGACAACGTGGTTATCACCCCCGCCGGTGACGTACTCGTTGCCGAAGACGGTGGCAATATGCAATTGGTGGTCTTGACCCCGGCCAACAAAATTATCCCGATCTTGCAGATTATGGGTCAGGAACGCTCTGAAATTACCGGTCCGGCCTTCGATCCCTCTTATCGACGCCTGTATTTTAGCTCCCAACGCGGCACTCTCGGTCGCAGTGAAGGCGGCATCACCTACGAGATCAGCGCGCAGGCAGCCGCTTGAAATAATAGCCGCGGCTGGTGTTGAATTGCCGCGGTCAATCTCCATACTATTGGACATGGAGAAACCACCTTGACCGACAGTCTGGTACTACAATATTCGTTTCTTGCTGGCCTGCTGATATTTGTCTGGGCAGCGGTGAAGCTGGTTGCCTGGCTAAAAACCAGGAAGAACAATACACCGCTTTGGACCACGGTTTTCGAAGGCCTCACTCAGGGCGCCATCAATCTCGATCATTACAAAGAGCCGGAATTCCACATGGAGAAAAAGTCCCGTCGCGAGGGAGAGGACTATGAAAATTGAGAATTTCCGGAAATTCAACACCATGTCTAATTGATCTTCGCGGGAGGAGTCAGCATGAAAATAATCAGCAACGCGGTAAGTAAGTGGAGTCGGTGGCTATTATTGCTGGGATGGATTCCCACCTTCATTCTCCTGGCATATTGGGTCGCGCAGCCAGACTCGGTTAGCGCAGCAGCAGCACGTAAACCGATCATGGTCTCGCGAATTTATACCGGGGCTGACGGTCAGACCCATGTGGAAGAATATGAAGTGCCGCTGACCCCGCAAAGAGACGGTTCGTCTACCGAGCTTGCGGAAATTCTAGCGGTTGAAAGTATCCAGTTCAGGCGCACTTCACCTGACTATTTTATCGACTGGCACAACGCGCCGCGTCGACAATATGTCATTACCCTGAGCGGGGAAAGCGAGGTGGAGTTTGGCGATGGCACCAAGCTTCGACTCTATCCCGGTCACATCCTGTTGGCGGAAGACACCACCGGACAGGGCCATATATCACGTGCGCTGGGAGATGAGGATCGCATATCGATTTTTATACCCATCGATTGAAATAAAGACGATGGAGGCGAAGCCCGTTACCTCTGCATCAGACTGAGCTCGAGCGCTTGGATTTCGATCTTCGCTTTTCATGTTTTCGTGTCCGGCCACAGCAATGTCGGGTGTTATGCCGACGCTGCGCTATTTTCTCCTTGAAAAATGCCCATAACAGCGTAGTTTGATTGGAGCTTCCTTAAATCATCATGCTCTGGATGCCATGAATAAATCGAGATGGGGGATTAAATGAAGAATCGAGTCCTAGCCGCACTGAGTCTGGCAATGAGCAGCCTGTTAATCGCGCCGGCACTTATCGCGCAAACTACCGATATTCCGCGTACCGAGTATGGTGTACCCGATTTTCAGGGCACCTATACCTACCGAACCCTGACGCCATTGAATCGTCCGCGGGAGCTAGCCGATAAGGCAGTTCTAACCGAGGCAGAGGCGATAGAATGGCAGAAGTATGAGAATCGTCGGCAGAACCGGGACCTGATTATCGACTCCGTGGGAGGTGCTCAGTATCCCCCGGGTGTTATCTCTTATAATGAGTTCTGGTATGAGCGCGGCATCGAGACCGTCGCTGATCGCAGAACTTCGGTTATTTACGATCCACCCAATGGCAGGGAGCCCTCGATCAATGCCGCCGGGCGTCAACGCCGAGCCGAAGTGGCCAAGGCCAGGCGACTAAGCATCGGGCCCGAAGGACGTACGCTACAGGATCGGTGTCTGATGAGTGGGCGCACCGGCCCGCCCATGGTATCTGGCTCCTACAACAACAATATGCAGCTGGTACAGACCAAAGATCACATCGTCATCCTCAGCGAAATGATTCACTACGCACGAATCATCAGGCTGGATAGCGAGCATAGTACCCGCCAACTCAAGTGGGGCGGCGATTCCGTAGCCCACTGGGAAGGCGATACCCTGGTGATTAACACCGAACATTTTTACTATGACACCGGCTGGCGGGGCACTTCGGCCAGTCTGAAGGTCGAAGAACGCATCAGCTGGGTTGACGAAAATACCCTGAGCTACGATTTCACCGTCGAAGACCCCCTGTCCTGGGATGTCAGTTGGTCGGGAAAACTCCCCATGCGCCGCATTGAAGATCCGATCTATGAATACGCCTGCCATGAGGGCAATCATGGCCTGCCGGGCATCCTGGCTGGCTGGCGCCGCTATGAGTCCATGGGGATGAACGGTGACGGCACCGCCAAGGCGGAGGAGTAACAGCAGCAGCCCAGCCGCTTGCAATCGTCGCAAAAAATAGGCCCATGAATGAGTTGAATTCACACTCATCTGGACAGCTACAAATTGATGTGGGAGGGTTAAATGAACGATCGCATCCTGACAACACTGACGCTGGCCGCGGGTATTATCCTGATTGCCCCGGCGCTGATCGCACAGTCATCCGCTATTCCCCGTACCGAGCATGGTGTGCCCGATTTTCAGGGTACTTACACCTACAGGACCCTGACGCCATTGAACCGCCCCCGGGAGCTGGCTGACAAGGCGGTGCTGACGGCGGCGGAGGCCATAGAATGGCAGAAGTTTGAAAATCGTCGCCAGAACCGGGACCTGATCATCGACTCCGTGGGCGGTGCCGGCTATCCGCCGGGGGTGATTTCCTACAATAATTTCTGGTACGAGCGTGGCATCGAAACCATCGCCGATCGCCGCACCTCGCTTATCTATGATCCACCCAATGGCAGAATGCCGCCGACCAATGCAGCCGGACGCCAACGACGTGCCGAAATAGCCGAGGTCAGGCGACTAAGCATTGGTCCCGAAGCCCGCACCCTGGCCGATCGCTGTCTGATGAGTGGGGGTGCCGGACCCCCCATGGTATCGGGCGCCTACAACAACAATATACAGCTGATACAGACCTCGGATCACATCGTCATTGTCAGCGAGATGATTCACCGGGCGCGCATTATCCGGCTGGATAGCGAGCATCACACCCGCCAGCTCAAGTGGGACGGCGATTCCATCGCCTACTGGGATGGGGACACCCTGGTGATCCATACCCAAAATTTCTACTATGACCAGAATGGCAGGGGGTCTTCTGCCAGCATGAAGCTGGAGGAGCGTTTCCGCTGGATAGATGAAAATACCCTGGAATATGATTTCACCATCGAAGATCCGCTGACCTGGGATGTGAGTTGGTCGGCAAAGTTGCCGATGCGCCGGATCGAAGACCCGCTTTATGAATATGCCTGCCATGAGGGCAACCATGGTCTGCCCGGCATCCTGGCCGGCTGGCGGCGATACGAGTCCATGGGAATGAATGGCGACGGGACGCCGAAGCAATAGTTGAAGCGGCGTTACCAGACTGAATAATTAGGGGGGTCGGTGGAATTAAAAAGTTCCAACCGACCTCTTTTGTTAGTTCCCAGTCGGGACCGATCGCGCCTCGATAAGCGTAGACTTTATTAAAGTGCATGTTTAGTCTCCACCGGAACCGAAAATACTAGACTGGGGTCGAAGAAATGACTGTAACGGCGCGCAGGATGCGCAGAAAAATAGGCACCTTAGTCTAAATACCAGGAGAGGATACTAAGTTTGACGTATTGGATCAGATTTGTAAGTTCAGCAGCGCTAATTTTATTGACTGCCTGCTCCGGGCCTTCCACCTCGATGTTTTCGCTGGTTGAAGCCAGCATCGCAGATATTCAAGCTGCCCTGCTCTCTGGCGAAGTCTCCTGTCGTGATGTGGTGGGGGGATATCTCGAACGCATCGCGATCTACGACAAGTCTTCCGGCATTAACGCCATTACGCAAACCAATCCGAACGCGCTGGCGCGAGCCGACGAGTTTGACCGCGCCATCGGGAATGGTGATTCCTTGCCTGACCTGTTTTGCGTGCCGCTGCTGATTAAAGACAATTTCGATACCCATGACATGGTTACCACCGGAGGCTCTATCGCGCTGAAAGACTCTCTGCCACCCGATGATGCGTTCATGGTTCGGAAACTGCGAGAAGCTGGCGCCATCGTACTCGCCAAGACCAACATGGCCGAATGGGCCTTCAGCCCGGAACAGACCGTGTCTTCTTCCTATGGCCGCACTGCCAACGCCTATGATATTAGCTTCGTGCCCGCCGGTTCTTCCGGTGGTACCGCCTCGGGCGTCGCCACCAGCATGGGGGTTGCCGGCATGGGTAGTGATACCGGTAATTCAATCCGTGGTCCTTCTTCCCATCTGGCCCTGTTCGGCATTCGCTCGACGATCGGGCTCACCAGCCGGGACGGTGTCATTCCGTTGATCTTCGACCGTGACATAGCCGGGCCGATGGCGCGTACGGTCGAAGATGGTACGCGGCTGTTTAATGTGGTGGCAGGCTATGACCCGGCAGATTCCCTGACTGTGCCAGGCAAGCGGGAACAGAACTACATGGAGTTTCTGAATCTGGATGGTCTGCAGGGAAAACGCATCGGTGTGCTGCGTGCACTGGTCGATCATGATGATGCCGATGAAGAAATAAAGGCACTGTTTCTTCGAGCCGTCGAAGATCTAGTAGCTGCCGGGGCAACCATCGTCGATCCTTTTGAGATCCAGGACTTCCCCGCACTCAGCGAAGAAATTCGAGGCTGTGCCAGCTTCAGATATGATGTGGGGCAGTATTTCAAGACCCTGGATGACCCACCGCTGCTGGACGTTAACGAGCTTCTCGAGCGCGGGCAATACGCGCCTGAATCGAAGCGAGGGTTTGAGTTTTTTTCACAGTATCCCCTCGATATCAGCCCTGCCGACAGGGACCCGCCCTGTCCGATCTGGCCCAATCACCCGCTGCGAAATCAGCTATTGGCCAACACCATCGCAGCCATGGACAGTGCGCAGCTGGATGCCTTGATCTACCCGACCTGGTCCAATCCTCCCGCCCATCTCGACCAGGCTGAGGCAGAGTATAAGGGTGACAATAACCAGGATCTGGCTCCCGACACCGGACTTCCAGCCGTCACCGTAGCCATGGGTTTCTGGCAGGATAGTTTGCCGGCGGGCCTGCAATTTCTGGGACGTCCTTATGCTGAAGGGCTACTCATAGAACTCGCTTATGCCTACGAACAGAAAACCGGGCACAGAAGACCGCCGCCGGGTTTTGGTCCGGTGCCAAAGTAGACACAGGCAAGCCAGTCGCCAGGAATTATGGGGTCAGGTCTTTCCTGTTAGCAATCACAGCGATCCAAAATTGTAATTTATGCTAACAGGAAAGACCTGATCCGATTCCCTATTTCTTCAAAACTTGGCATCGACCATTACAGCCGGCTCTACTAGTTAATATCAACTGACACCGTGGACTAGCAAAAAAAGAACTGTCTTTCTTGCCAGGGAAGGATCGAAAATAAATCTGTCCCTATTTACAATATTTGCTACGCTCAGAGCATTCCTAGTGCGGGTTCAAATCGGTGGAGGCAGGCATGGCCGGCAATAATAACAACGACAAGACTCAATCCGAACACCTAGCGACAGACCAACCCAGTAACCCCTCACGGCGTAATTTGCTCAAGGGCGTCGGTGTCGTGGGCGCGGCGGCGCTCAGCGGCGCGGCGACCTCGAATCTGATTGCGGCGGATGCGCCACCGGGCGCCGGGTCGGCGGCTGACTCGATCGTAGCGCGGGAGGCGCTCGAGGTGCTGACGGCACTCGAGGCCGAGACCCTGGAGGTGATCTGTGACTGCCTGATTCCCTCCGATGACAACGGACCGGGTGCCAGGGAGGCACGAGCGGTGCACTATATCGATCGTTCACTGGCCGCCCATAATTCCGCTGCCCGTCACGACTACATGATCGGTCTCAGCGCCGTTAACGACTACGCACACCAGACCGGCAACAAGGCATTTCATCAGCTCGACAGAGATCAGCAAAACGCCATACTCCTGGCCGTGCAGAATGACAACCTCGATGGCTTTGCTCCCAGTAGTGGCGGCTTCTTCAATATGGTGCGAAGCCATACCATAGACGGCACCTTCAGCGATCCGTACTACGGTGGTAATCGGGACTTCATCGGCTGGGATATGATTCGTTACCCGGGCATCCGCTTGGGTGCCAGTGAGTCCGATGTTGCCCAGGGCGCCGACCTTGCACCCAATCATCAATCAGCCTATGACCACAGCACCTACACCAAGATGGCGCAAAATATGCGTGGTATCCCGGATTCCAGGGTGAGGGGAGGCCGTGATCATGCCTAGAAACTTATCCAAGACCGATGTGGTGATCGTAGGTATGGGTGCGGCCGGCGGTGTCGCTGCCCTGCCGCTGACGAATGCGGGCCTGAAGGTGGTGGGCCTGGAAGCGGGGGGATGGTTAAGCCCCAGAGACTTCGCCCCCGATGAATTAAGAAACGGCGCCCGCAACTGGCCCCAGTCGGTGCAGAAGGCGGCAGGTGAAGCGCCAACAGTACGCGCCACCGCTGCGGATCAGGCAGTTCAGGGTGGCCATCCGATGATGAATGCCGTGGGCGGGACTACCATGCATTACTGGGCCCAGAGCTGGCGTCTGAATCCATGGGATTTTCAGCTTGTCACCGCGACTCGCGAGCGCTACGGGGCCAGTCGTATTCCTGCCGCTTCCACCATTGAAGACTGGCCCTTCACCTACGCAGAGCTCGAGCCCTATTACGACAAGGTGGAATACGCCGTTGGCATCTCCGGTCAGGCCGGCAATGTGCAGGGTAATATTAATCCGGCGGGCAACATATTCGAAGGCGCCAGGAATCGGGAGTATCCGATGAGGCCGCTGCGGGCTTCGCCGTTCACCGACATAATGGGCATGGCGGCGCGCAATCTCGGCTGGAATCCCTTCCAGGGACCGGCGGCGATTACCAGTGAACTCTATGACGGCCGACCCCCGTGTCAATATCACGGTTTCTGTAACAAGGGCGGCTGCCATGTGCAGGCGAAAAGCTCGACGGCGTTCACGGTAATTCCCAAGGCTGTAGACACTGGCAATCTGGAGGTCGTTACCTTTGCGCGGGTAATCAACATCGTGGCCGACAACAACGGCAAGGTGACCGGGGTCGATTACATCAAGGGAAATGAAACATTTTTCCAGCCCGCGGACGTGGTTCTTCTCGCCAGCTATGCCTATGAAAACGTGCGCCTGTTACAGCTCTCCAAGTCCCGCGCCTTTCCCGACGGACTCTCCAATAATGCGGGACAGCTTGGCCGCCACTACATGAGTCACCATCAGGGCTCGCCGGTGCTGGCATTGTTCGATAGGGATCTGCACAATTGGTATGGCTTGCCGGCCCAGGGTGTCGCCATCGACGAATGGGCCGATGACAATTTCGACCATGCCGAGCTGGATTTTATCGGTGGTGCCAATCTTTGGGTACACACCGATCGCAAGCCCATGGCCGCGGCAAAGATGAGTACCTTCGGTGTCGTGCCCAGTTGGGGTTCCGACTGGAAGGCATTCATCATGAAGAATGCGGATCGCAGCAACATGTCTTACATACAGAAGACGACCCTGCCCTACGAAGATAACTATCTGGATCTGGATCCGATGGTGAAGGATTCCCTGGGCCTCCCGGTGACACGAATTACCGCTCGCTATCGGGACAACGAGAAACGCATCGCGGCATTCTCCCAGGACAAGATGGAGCAATGGTATCTGGAAGCGGGCGCTATCGAGGTTACCAAATTCGGACCAGGCAATGCCATGGGCGCATCGACCCATGCCTACGGCGGCACGCGTATGGGCTTGAATAGTGACACCAATGTTGTGAATGAGTGGGGTTTCTCTCATGAAGCGCCCAACCTGGGGATACTCGGGGGCTCCGTCATGGGCAGCAGTGGCTCCCGTAATCCAACATTGACCGTGCAGGCGCTGGCCTGGAGAACTTCGGAGTACCTGGCCAATAACTGGCGATCCGTCGTCGGCTGAGAGTCAGGAGTTATTGCCAATAACCAGACCTGGTTCAGGCTTCGGCTTTGCCGGCGGCCAATTCACTGTATCTGCGAACAAACTGCGCAATATTTCCCTTCCAGCGCAGCTTCCCGAGACCGCGAGTGACGCCCAAATGCGGTCACCATAAGCGTGTTACAAAGAATCACCTTATCGCCCTGAAGGCCCCGTTAGGTCGGCGCTTTACGCTTGACACACCCAAACCCAAATGTTTAACTCGTGGCTCCTTCTAGGGGAGTCATACTAATTAAAGTAAAACAAGGTAGAGCTATGAAGATTCAAGGGCTGCTCATCGCAACCGCGGTGTTATTCGTAGGCTGTTCGCCGACCGAAACCACCGAGACCCAAACATCTCAGGTCGCCGCCCCCGAGGCGATCGCCAGTGATGTTCCAAGAGGGCCAAACGGTAAACCAGATCTGAATGGCATCTGGCAGGTTCTCATGAATGCCAACGACAATCTCGAAGCAGCGCCGCCCAAGGCGGCCCACCATCTGGTACCCGGGGATTTTGTGCCGGTGCCTGGACCGGAAGTGGTGGCTTTGGGTGCAGTCGGCGCCGTGCCTGCAAGCTTCGGTGTGGTCGAAGGTGGCACGATTCCATACCGGCCGGAAGCACTGGCGCGCCGCGATGAAAATCGTGAAAACTGGCTGACCAGCGATCCGGAAATCAAGTGCTACATGCCGGGCGTGCCACGGGCTACCTATATGCCACATCCATTCCAGATTTTTCAGAGCGAGAGCGCGTTTTTTATTGCCTACTCCTTCGCCGGCTCTGTGCGTAATGTGTTCCTGGAAGATCCGGGTGAGGCGCCATTGGATTCATGGATGGGCCAGTCATGGGGCTACTGGGAGGGTGATACCTGGGTAGTCGAAGCCAGTGGTTTCGATGACCGCACCTGGTTCGATCGGGCCGGTAATTACCATACCTACCAGCTGAAAGTGACCGAGCGCTATGAACTGGTGAGTGAGAATGTCATCGAGTACTCGGCGACCATGGAAGATCCAACGATCTTCGAGCGGCCGTGGACAATTAAGATGCCGCTGTATCGTCGACTCGAAGTAGGCTTTGAACTGCCGCAGTTCAAGTGCGTAGAATTTGTTGAAGAGTTGATGTATGGAAAATATCGCAAGGGTAGGGAGTCAGAATTAGGCTTCTAGGCCGATATGAATCAAAAAAGGGCTCGTTTCATCGCATTCTGCATGGAATTCAGGCCAGCCCTTGTATAAAATACAGCGTAACTGACCGCTTAATTGAATCTTGCAGTGTTTTGGGCGAAGCGAGGGGTCTGGTTTTAAATAGGTTCTTTTTGAAAAGTGCTCAAGGCATTTAATAAACAGGGTGGATTATATGAAAATTAAAATACTGGCATTAGCAGTGCTAACCGCGGTTGGCATCGTAGCAATCAAGCCTGCGGCGGTTGCACACCATGCGTTCTCTGCTGAATTTGATGCGAATTTACCTGTTCGCCTGGGCGGCCCGATTACTCGGGTTGAGTGGATTAACCCACACACATGGATTCACTTGAGCAACACCGATCCCGAGTCGACTCGCGATCCGGGTCAGTGGATGGTAGAAGGTGGTACGCCAAATACGCTGCTGCGTCGTGGCATCGACAGGAATACTCTACAGCTGGGAGAGGTGATCATCGTCACCGGTTATCAATCTAAGGATCGACTGTGTGATCCAACTTGTCGCGCCAATGGACGTGACATCACGTTCCCAGATGGCCGCAAGTTGTTCATGGGTTCATCGGGCACGGGTGCTCCACGTGATGGATCTGATGCCGTAGAGCCAGCCCGCTAACTAAGAATGGTTTGTAAATCCAAAAACCCGGCGACTCTTCAGTTGCCGGGTTTTTTTGGGTCTCGAATAAACTAAATGGCTCAGAGTCTGAGATATCCCCAAGAAATATCGCGTTAAAGCAAAAGATTAGGCTGAAATAAAATGCGCGATGAACCATTTTTATTGATTGTGCTGTCGGTGTAGAACGCAAGCTCGGAGCTTGCTTGTGTTCTTATCTATATCTGAGGCACAAGCCACAGACAAGCAATTGCCCCGAAGCTTGATGATTTTCCAAAATTGGCGACACAGACAACGACCAACTACTGCTGAACTTCTAAAAAACAACGAGACTTGCAGTTTGATAAGAACACTGAATTCGATAGGGGATTGGTAAGGGGTGCTGTTTTGTAGTGAGTAGCGCCAGGGACGGACGCGGGACCGGGCCAGGGAATGGCCCAACCGAACGGAAAAACAGTACCCCTTACCAAGCCCCGTTACACGTATCAACTACCAACAATTTCCCCCATATTTTTATGGGGATAAATCAAACTCTAAGCCCTTTGATTGTCCTATTTTTTATTCTGCTAGTGGGTCTATAACTCTATCGAAAGTCCCGCCATCACGGAATACAGTTGAGCTTTGATAGAATCCCGAGCTGTGCAGCCTCACAGTAATTGTGTTCAGGCTGCGGTTTTCCCAGAACCAACCATGAATGCCGGCGAACGGTGCGTGGAATGATCCCATCTGGCGATCCGCGGTTCCCTGTTCGAAACTCTCGGCGTATTCAGGGCCCAGTGCGGCCGGTTCGGCGTGCATGTCGTAGTAAAGCTCATCATCGGCGACCCAGCTGAACACCATCGAGCTATCCAGATCCATCAGGTACTTATACTCGACCGATTGGAAGGCTTCGAGAACGAATTCTACGTAGTCGGTGCGATGCCCTTCCAACTGTTCTTCGAACGGGTTCTGATCCCTGGATAGAGCGTTCAGGCCGAGTAATTCACCGGTTCCCAGGGGATCGGTTCCAAATTCCGCTGGCAATATGGCCACGAACAGCACGACCAGGGCGACCAGCAAGGCTACACCTGAGGCGATGATAATATTTTTTGGCGAAGGGGGTTCGCTACTTACGTTCTCGGCCACGATTTTGCTCCGGAGCTTATCAATAAGGGGATTGCAGGAAGAAGGCACTCAATTGAAAACCGACCAGCATGAATCCACCAGTCATCAGCGCCGTATTGGTGATGAATGCATGCCTTAGAAAACTGGCATTGCTGCGCCAGATGCTAAGCATAATATACACCGCAGAAAGCGCCAGGATCTGGCCGATCTCGACGCCGATGTTGAAGCTGATGATGTTGGTAACCAGGCCATTTTCAGACAAGTCGAACTCCTGTAGCTTGGTAGCCAAGCCCAGGCCGTGAAACAGGCCGAAGACAAACACGGCTATCCTCGTATTCGGATCGATTCCCAACAGGCGCTTGAAACCGTCAATATTCTCGAAGGCTTTATAGACGATGGAGAAACCGATGATGGCATCGATGATGTAGGCATTTACCTGCAGGTCTGCCAATACGCCAAACAGCAGGGTGATGCTATGACCGATGGCAAACAGGGTGACGTATTGCACCACATGTTTGGGACGGTAGAGGAAGAAAATGACACCGACCAGGAACAACAGGTGATCGTACCCGGTGACCATGTGTTTGGCACCGAGATACATGAACGGGAAAATTGCGGGTCCGTCTATAGCTTCGACAAAGCTGGCATCGCTGCCTTCGATGGTGTGACCGAAGGCACTGAGGGAAAATAGCGCGAGCAACACCGTGCACAGATAAAATCCAAACCTGGCGGGACCCTTCAATACAAAAGCCATGGGAATCTAATCTGCTTCCTCGTCGAACACATCGAGAATATCCGGGCTATAGGCCTGATGACAGGCGGAACAGACGCTGTATATCTGAGCTCCCGCCTGGAAGAAATCTTCCTTGTTCTGGGCGGCAGCGGCCTCCATCGCCAGCATCCCGGCGCTGCTGAGGCCTTCCGAATAGATCATCCAGGCGTCGTTATCCAGGGCGCGACCGGGCAGCGCCAGCATGTTGCCGGATTCCACCACCACGGCAGCCTGCGCACGCACATAATCCCAGCCTTCATCGGTGGTGGGGTAGAGTTCCTCATAACCGGCGGCATCCAGCACCCAGCCACCAGAATCCCAGAGGATATCGGAGGCTGGCTCGAGCACCAATGTCATGACCTGGGCGACGTCGAGTGTGGTGTTGAAGCTAGTGCCTGTGCTGGCAGTGTTACTGTCGCTTTCTTCCGGCGCCGAACATGCCGCCAGCAAGCTTAAACCCGCCAGTAGTGCCACCGAGTTGAGCATAGAAACTTTCAATTTGATCATTTGGATAATCCTGCTTAATCGTGGGAATGGCGCATGATCTCGCTTCAAATCCCTTCAATCCTGTTATTATTATGCCCTGCATGGACGGACAGCCCGGAAAAGGGCCTAAAGTCTGCACTAATTCGCAGCTTTAATCTACATTCAACTACACAGCACGGGATTCGGTAGCCACATAAATGCTCAAGATAACGCGAAAATTAGCCGGCCTCGCTGGCCTTGTATTGCTTCTGTCTATTGCCGCGATGGAGTCTTCCCAGGCCGAGGTAATCATTCAGGCGACGCCGGACAATGGTCTGCAGCCGCGGATTACTGTGGATGATGACGGTACCGTGCATCTGCTGTATTTCAAGAAGCGTCTGCGCGCGCCATCGGCCCGTGAAGGTAATCTATATTATCGTCAGTATCTACCAGAGCAGCGTCGTTTCGGTACGCCAATCAAGGTGTCGAGTCAGGCCTATGACCTGCGAACTTTTTCTATAGCTCGCGCCGGCATGGCCGTCGATGGCGAGGGGCGGGTGCACGTAATCTGGTATCTGCCAAAAAAATCGCAATTTTTCTATTCCCGTTCAAATCCGCAGCGCAATCGATTCGAGCCACAAATGGCAATGGTGTCCCAATTTGGCGAGGGCATAGACGCCGGTGCCGACATTGCCGCCTTCGGTAGTCGGGTGGCAGTGGTGTGGGCGGCGGGAGACCTGAGCCGGGAATTTGAGCGCACCGTATTTACCAGGATATCCGCGGACAACGGCGCCAGCTTTGGTGACGAGTTGCAAATTAGCAATCCCGATCTAGGTGCTTGCGCCTGCTGCTCACTGGCAGCAGATTTTACCGATAGCAGTTCCCTGCAGGTGGCCTATCGCTCCGCCATCGGCGGCATCGGTCGGCATATGCAACTGCTGGCTGTCGATTTCAATGAGAGCGAGGCGATCGGCGTGTCTTACGGCCCGGTCAACCCGCTGCAGGAATGGGAGGTTTCTTTCTGTCCCTTGAGTACCAACGATATAGCGCTCGACGTCAACTCGCAGCAGTGGTTGGTGTTCGAAACGATGAGTCGAATTATCCAGATCAACCTGCAAGACCCGCATAGGCCGAAGGCCGTCGCGGAACCATTCACCAGAACTCGGCAGAAGAACCCGACCATCGCCTTCAATCGGCGCAATGAGCACCTCATTGCCTGGGGTGAAGCCATCAGTCACGCCCGCGGTGGCAGGCTGAATATACGCTTGTTCAATGCCGGGGGAGAACTGGAGGATTATCTGCCGCCAGAAGAAATCACGATTCCGAATTTCAGTTTTCCCGCCGCGGCGGGATTAGCCAATGGTGATTTTCTGGTGCTTTACTAGCCCACAGCCCACGAACAGGCCGAAGAGGTGAGATCTGGGCATGATAGTCAGGCAGGCGGTGAAAACGCCGGCTTAATTCCGGATCTGCTGGCGAATAATCTCTTTTTCAAGCGCATCGAATTGACGTTCGTTCTGCAACAGTCGATCCGATTGCTGTCGCCGGATGGCATCTTGTAACAGGCGCCTCTCGTTGCTCAGGGTAGTTTCAAATTGTAGTTCCGCGAGACGCCTGGCGATCTCGCTGTTCGCTTGTTGAGCGGAATTTCGATTGCCATACAGCATGTTAAATGCGGTGGTTACAAATTGTGTGCGTTTCTGCAAGGCATCCTCGCCGCAGGTAAATTCTATACCGACCATCAAGCTGAGATCGGCAGCGCTACCTCGATTGTCGGCGTCGGATTGCTGCGCCGCCAACACAAAATTCTCGCGCCATGCCTTCAGCACCTCGCATCGGGCCACGTAGTCTGCCAATTCCGCGCCGTCGATGGCGCCCAGGAATTCCTGGCAACGCGCCGTTGCGGATTCCCTTGATTCCTCCTCGAAGGCGGCGAGACAGGCAGCCGCCTTGCTGTCTAGAGTTTGCAATTGGATAGCGGCGGCATCGATGTGGGCCTGGTAATCCACTGGCTCCTGCGCCGCCTGCTGGGCACTGGCGGCAGATTGCAGACATGCTACTAGCCACAAGCCTGACAGCCCGGTAATCAGCAGAGATCTTGATGGCGAAGGATTATTCATAGAGCTCGAATCGTTTATCCCATTTCTTGAAGCGTTTGCGGCAGTATTTTTCGAACATCTTGTGGGTAGAAAAAAATAATTCGCTCGCCTCTTCTATGGACTCATCCAGTTCGCAAAAGTCGTTGTCATAGTCGCGACACACCCACGGGCGGGTATCATAGATACCGCAAATACCACCGTCGAGCAAATGTTCACAGCGGGTGGAGATATGTAGGAACCAGCCGTCGGCGTCCTTGAAGATGTTAATATTCTGGTGGGAAACCTGCCACAGCAAATGGTCGAAGTCTTCCCTGGATTTTGGCGCAGGTATTTTCTGATTGATTGAATTACAGCAGATTGATTTCTTGCATCTGGAACACTTCTCATCGACCTTAATCTTACCGGCCCTGATAGCATCAACCAGCTTAATAGAATTTTTCGCGTTCATATCCCTTACCACTTAAAACGTTTTCGGCCGCAGGCATTTATTTTAACACCGATTGCGCGACAAGTTGTATGACTGGCAAAAATTTGGTTCGGTGTAACTTAATGTGCTCGTCAGTGTGGTGTCAGTTACTAAGAGCGGGCCGCAGTTCGTCAATATGCAAAGCGTTGGCGCCGTCGATAATTTTCGCATAGGCGCGAGCGATTTGTTCCAGGCCGACCATGGGCACCCATTCCTCAGTGTCTTGTTCGGTGTGTTTTATCTCAGGCGAGGTGATGACCTGTAGCGAGGTGATGTCACGAGCTACAGCACCCATCTCACCCGATGCTCGATTCTCCATGTCGCCGGTGACGGCAACATTAAAATTCTGAAAAGAGTCGAGGACGATGTCTAGTAGTTGTTCGCTTCCCCACAACCACCAGCGCATTGGCGAGACTGCATTCATTTTTCTCAAACTCGGCCCCCAGTACTTGGTTCGAACCACGGCTACGTGTTCGAGATTAATGACCATGGCGGTATTGGCCAGAGCCGAGTCCTTCTCATCGTGAAGCCAGCGGGCCCCCGGACCACTATGGTGCCCGAGAGAAGACATAAAAATCAGATTGCGTCGGCGCTGGGATCGGGGTATTTGAGCGAAGTGTTTGATGAGTCCCATCATGACGGCAACGCCTGAGGCATTGTCCGAGGCAGAATCAAAATAACCATCGATGTCGGCATACTTCTGGTCTTCGGCCCGCAGCGGGATTCGGATAAAAGCATCTTCGCGAATATTGCCGGCGGCATCCAGTAGCGGTTGGCCCAACGGGTTTTCCTGAGCGCCGACAGTGCTGCAAAACACAATCGAAACTGTTATCGCGCAGCAAATTTGTAGTGGGGTTTTTCCTTGCATGGTCTCATCTTTAATTTTTTACAATATGATCTTGGGCACTACTGAATAGTGGTAATCGGTCTCCAAGACGCTTCGGAGCATAGCATAGGCTTTACATTGCTGCCCCGTGTCCTCAGAATGACATGCCCTTTGTTTCTACCCCGGTAAGTCAGCGGAGCGTAACCATGTTAAAGAGAATTCCAGCTATCTTGCAGATCGGGCTGTTCGCGGTCGTGTTCAACGCCTGTTCATCCGACGAACCGGTGAGCACCAGTGGTTCACCCGTGGGGAGCGCAGCCAGCGGGATCACTATTACTACCTTGTCCACTCAAGCCTGGCTGGTGACTGGAGGTGACGCCCTGGTACAGGTTTCGCTGACAGCAGGGCTGGATTTGGCGCAGCTCAAGGTAAGGCTCAATGACGTTGACGTGACAGCGGAATTCAAGCAGACATCTCCGCTGCAAATTCAAGCCCTACTAACATCTCTGCCAGAAGGGGACAGTACGCTAACCGCGAGTCTAGGCACCGCTGTAGACATCGAGACCCTGGCTCTTACTAATTACCCCATATCGGGTCCAATCATATCGGGCCGACATGAACAACCATTTGCTTGTCAGACTGGCGAATTTGAACTGGTAAGTGGCGGCATCCTTGGATCCCAGCTGGACTCTGATTGCAGCGTTCTTACCCGGGTGGATTACGTCTATTGGTCGGACTCGGAATCCACCTTTAAGACGTATCGACGCTCACCCACGGGCGAGCCACCAGAAGACATGGGCGAGATAACTGGCCCGGACGGGAATGCTATGGCCTACATTGTGCGCGTGGAGACAGGCACAGTAAATCGTGCCATCTATGAGATCGCCATGCTGCACGATCCGGCTGCGGGCCAAGTCGGGCCCTGGAATCGCAGCAGTGGCTGGAACGGCAAATTGGTTTACACCCATGGTGGCGGCTGTCGCAGTGGCTGGTTTCAGCAGGGTAATCGAACCGGCGGCGTGATGCGCCGCGGCCTGTTTGAACAAGGTTATGCCGTGACCTCTTCAACCCTCAATGTGTTCGGGCAGAACTGCAATGACTTGCTGGCATCGGAAACCCACATCATGGTGAAAGAGCGATTCATCGAACGCTATGGGGTGCCGGACTACACTATTGCCACTGGGGCCTCCGGGGGTTCCTACCAGTCTCATCAAACTGCAGACAATTACCCGGGTATTTTCGACGGCATTATCGTCGGCCTGAGTTTTCCCGATGTTACCTCGGCGACAATTTTTACCCTGGCCGACGCGCGCCTGTTGAACTATTACTTCGCCGAAGTGAACGCGGAAAGTTTCACCCTGAATCAGCAAACCGCCGTCGCCGGGTTTGGCTCCTGGGGCTCGATTGCGAACTTGAGCCGCGGTGCGGCCCGGCTGGATCCAATCTATGAGTTCGACACGCCCGCCGGGGAAGCCGGCGGAGAGATTAGTATCGCGCAGTGGGAAAACCTGCGTTATCACCCGGACAATCCCACCGGCATTCGAACCACGGTCTACGATCACACCGTCAATGTCTATGGTCTGCTCGATGACACCCAGATCGCGCAGCGACCACTGGACAATGTCGGTGTGCAGTATGGTCTCGCCGCACTCAACGCCAGGATGATTACGCCCCAGCAGTTTATCGATCTGAATCGGGATATCGGTGGATTCGATCGCGATATGAATCATGTGTCATCGCGGCACCGGGCAGATGAGCAGGCCAGTCGAAGGGCGCTGGAATCCGGTCGCATTCTATATGGCGGCGCCGGTCTGGCCAGCACGGCGATCATCGACTATCGCAGTTACACCGACCATGCCGAGAATGGTGACATTCACATGATCGTGCACCAGTTTTCGACCCGCGCCCGTCTGCGCGCCGCTAACGGCCATTCCGATAATCAGGTGATGCAGGTGGGTGGACGCTGGGGCTTCACCGAAGACAGTCCCGACCTGGGGAACATCTTTCGAGAGATGGACAGCTGGCTAATGGCTATCAAAAATGATGATTCCGATATGGACCTGTCTCGGAAAGTAGTGGCTAACAAACCACTTACGCTGATTGAAGGATGTTGGGATAACAGCGGTGAGACGCGTGCCATGATTGAGGAAGAACAAACTTTCGTTGCTAACAGCCGTTGCAACGAGTTGTATCCAGCCTATCCCACACCCCGCATAGCCGCCGGTGCAAGCCTGGCCAATGATGTGGTTAGTTGCCGGCTACGGGCGCCGGACTCAACCGATTACGAGGTGACTTTTACCCCGGAACAATCTGCCCAACTGGATGCAGTCTTTCTCCAGGGAGTCTGTGACTGGTCGCTCGGAGACGCCTCTCTGGCGCGGCATCAAGGCACCTGGATATCGTTTGGCCCTTCACCCGTGAACCGATTACAGTAACCTTCTTGAAGATGCTGTATATAGCACGTAATAACTTGGAGAGTCTTAGTGCAGGCGCGCTGCGCTCCCGTACCCTCCTGCCTGAGCAGCTTGCACCCCTCCCGGGTTCCCTCACTCGGCCGGGAGCCCAAAAAACGGTCTCCCTCGGTCACTCGGTGCTGCGCTTTAATTGCTGATGCTGAAGGATACGGCATCCCATCGCTTGGAGGTCCATCGCAGAGTATGGTCCTTATCTCTCAAACCGATTACATTAGTGTATAAATGCTGTCGGAGTGATGCTCTGATACCAACTATCCCCAACGACTGAATTCAGAAACAGAACCATGAAAAGAAATCACAGCGGGTCATTTACTTTGCTCCTGTTCAAACACTCCTTATTAATCATCGTGGCGAGTCTGTCTGCCAGGACTCTCTCGGCGCAGGAACTGAATCCAGATCAATTGGCTACCACGGTGAGTGATGGCTTTACCATCGCAGTCGTCGGCGACATCATCATCAGTTATTCGCTCGATCACATGATGAGCGACGCGGGGTTTCGCGCCGTGGTGGAGCTGATCCAGGGAGCCGATGTCAGCACCGGCAACCTGGAGGGCAATATTATCGACGGCAGAAATTTCAGGGGATCGGCCGGCGGCGGTTTCGGCGGTGAGCCGGAGGTGGCGGAGTGGGTTAAGGCGATGGGATTCGATATCGTCTCCCGGCCCAATAACCATGCCGATGACTTCGGCCGCGAGGGATTGATAGAAACCAGTAGCCACCTGGACCGGGTCGGTTTGCAATATGCCGGCTATGGTGACAGTTACTGGGCGGCCAAGGCCGCTAGGTACTATAGTTCTCCCCGGGGCAGAGTCGGCATGGTTGCGGTATCGGATCACCAGCCCAGGGCCCAGCTTGCGCAGGGTGAATGGCCGGGCATCGGTGGCCTGAGTCCACTGCAGGTGACACGGTATTTCATGGTGCCGGAAGATTCCTGGGAAGCCCTGCAGACCATGCGTGATCATTTTCCCAATGGCACTGGGTTTTATGCCCGCGGTGCCAATAGCTCCGAGCAAATTGCCTTTATGGGCAACCAGTTTCGCAAGGCGGCTCGGGGTATCACCGAGTCCTACTATCACTATGAAATAAACCAGCGCGACCTGAGAGATACCCTGGCTGCAATTCGGGAAGGCAAGATCAAATCGGATTTCATCACCGTCGCTATACATGCTCATCACTTTCTGGAGACCACCGGTGGTTATCGTGGTGAGGGCATTCCCGAGGCGGAGCATATAGATACCAACGCCTCAATCGCGGATTATTTGCCGGTGTTTGCGAAGGCGGCGATCGATAATGGCGCGGACCTGTTTCAGGGCACCGGTGTACACGCCCTGCGTGGCATTGAAATATATAACAACCGTCCTATTTTTTACGGGCTTGGTGAATTCATTCGACAGATGGATGTGATCGGTTTGTCCGGGCGCGGTGATCCCCACCGTAGCATGGGTCCACCCGATGCAGAGTTTCCAGTCAAGTTCGAGAGCATAATCGCCATCAATGAATATGCGGGCGGCGAACTAAAAGAAGTGCGCATTCATCCGGTAGAGGCGCGCTATGCCGAGACCAAGTTGGCGCAGAGGGGCATACCTCGGATTGCGCCACCGGTAATCGCCCAGCGAATTCTGCGACGCCTGCAGGCATTGTCGGCACCGCTGGGCACCGAGATACAGATCGTTGGCAACATCGGCATCATCAGGCCCTGAGTCGTAATCGGGGCAGCTCAGCTGTGGGTATGATACGCCGACATCTTCCCCTCGTGCCGGCACTCTTGCCGACCTGGCTACTTCTCGGTCTTGCCCTTATCTGCCACCAACATGATGCGCATTTCCAGGCGTTTTATCTCACGCATCAATTCCATCTTCTGAATTTGCTGCCAGCCCAGAATTTTTACCATGGTTATCACGAACATACAGCCGATGATTAACAGCGCCCAATTAAGGCTGGTCTTGATATCGCTGGTGCCGAGATATTGGATCACGAAGTAGACCAGGGAGGTAAACACGGCGAAGCCAAGGAAGTACATATAATAGGTCATCCATGCCTGTTTGCCCTTGAAGGTTAGACTGATCATCTCAAACAGACCGGCGCCGTCATCGATTTCATCGATTGCCTTCCTGTCTTCGGCATCCAACGCGTTTCGAATCTGTTCGTCTATGTCGTTCATTGCGTATTCCTCATTGTCAGTCCTGCAAACTCTTCATCATTAACTTTCTCGCATAAAACAGTCTCGACTTCACCGTGCCCGCTGGCACCTCACTGATCTCAGCTATTTCGTTCACGGTCATGGATTCCAGATAATAGAGTCTCAAGATTGTCGCCAGCCTGGAATCCATCCTTGCCAGCAGTTGGTTAACAGTCAGCCTGGCTTCGTTACCATCATCAACCTCGAGTTCCGGCAAGGTTTCCTGTTGTTGAATTAGCTCGCGTTCGCGAATGGTTTTTCTTAGCCAATCGATACAGCGCCGTTCGAGAATTCGAAAGCTCCATTTGGGATATGCCGCCGGGTCTGACAAACTCCCCAAATTGCGGCTTATGGACAACAGGCAATCCTGGGTGACATCCTTGGCCGCCTCCTTGTCCTTGAGCCGGTTTAAGGCGTACAGGTAGTATCTTTGTTGCCAATTTCGCACCAAGGCGGTAAAGGCATCGTTTTCTCCTTGTTGGCTGCGGATAACCGGCCATTCATTGATGCTATCCCGTTTGAGTTGGCGCATATCGTGCTCTTGGGATATAGTTCGCTGTGGCGCCTGTTTAGTTCAAATCCTGGCGCCAGTTTATACAATGTACTGAAGCTGTTGCAATTTCTTGCCGCTCACCCGAAGAAGGCTCTGTGACACCATTAATCCCATCATTTTCCGTTTTCGCGGCGGTCTCCCGGCCAGCTTCTTAGACAATCCTTAAGCTGGCGACGGCGGCGACTGTTACGCGAATATTGGCAACGTTGTGCCTGTCTCGAAAATTCACCGCCGGCCTGCATTCTACGCTAAGTAGCAGCGAGCTTTCGCAACTGACCGCATAGCCCTTGATTATTGGGAAAATGTGGTTTACTTTCTGGAGCTTACGGTGATCCACCGGCCACCTATAAATCTGGCTTGGAATCGGAAGCTCAGTCTCAATCGGGGGAAAATGAGCTGCCGTGACCGAGCTGCGCAACGTAGCTATTGCAGTGGACCAAATAAGAGAGAGACTCCATGATTATGCTGAAGAAGTTGTTTACTATTGTTGCAATCACTCTGACCACCACGGCGCTGGCCCAGAGCAACTATGAGCCACCTCGAACCGCCTCCGGCAAGCCAAATCTACAAGGTTTCTGGACCAACGCGTCCCTGACCACCATGCAGCGCTCGGACAATTACAAGGACATCGGTCTAATAATTCCCGCGGAGCGGCTGCAAGAGCTCACCACCAATCACCATCAGAACGTGCGGCAGGCCACCGACGATAACCAGGTGGCAGGACAGCTGCCGGACGGTAAAGACCTGGGCCGTGGCCGAGGTTATAACGCTTTTTGGGTCGATCCTGGTTCCAAATTTGGCGTAGTGAGAGGCGAAGTGCGTACATCCTGGATCACTTATCCTGAAAACGGCCGCATTCCTTTCTCCGAGGAAGGAATGCAGCTGCGCCGGGCAGGTTTCAGCGGCGGCAGGAGTAATGATGGACCCGAGGGCAGGGCGCTGGGTGAGCGCTGCCTGATTGGCTTCGGCAGCACCGGTGGGCCGCCGATGAACAATGTTCTCTACAATAATATGTACCAGATTGTGCAGACCGATGACTACATCATGATCATGGTGGAGATGGTACACGATGCCCGTATTATTCCCATCAACGGTAGCCACCGACCCGGCGAATGGGAACCCTGGCTGGGTGATTCCGTCGCCTGGTGGGATGGTGACACCCTGGTAGTGGAGACCATCAATCTGAACCCGCAGCAAGCGCCGCGAAATGCAGCACCACTTACGGCACAGGGTAAGGTTATCGAGAGGTTTACACGCTATTCGGATGAACAGATTTTCTATGAATTCGAAGTCACCGACCCGGCTTACTACAGAGAGCCCTGGCGCGGTGAGATTAGCTTTAATGCGACCGACACCAAGCCCTATGAATATGCCTGTCATGAAGGTAACTACGGCATGATAGGAATTCTTGCTGGCGCGCGTCGTCTCGAGCAGCTTGAACAATAAGCTGAATAAGTAGCGCAGGGGGCCAACAGGCCCCATTTATCATTTCGCATGTTTGTTCCAATCGCCTTCCCAGCACTTGGCCATCTCTATGAACATGAAATATCCGGGCTAGGTGCTCTTCCCCGAATAGCAAACACCCAAAACCTGAAAACTGAACATAAGGCGAAAACCATGCAGAAGCATCGCAGGCTGAGCTGGTCATCCATTATTTTGAGTCTGGTTTTATCTCAGTCGGCACTGGCGCAGCGAAACATTCCGACAGACGATCAACAGCTACTGGTGGACGTCTACCGGGAGCTGGTGGAGTACAAAACCACCCGCGAGGAAGAAAACAATACCCTGGCGGTGGAGGGCATGGCCGCCTGGC
>CAJXIY010000011.1 GCA_913054495.1 uncultured Gammaproteobacteria bacterium
AATTAATATCATTCCCTTTAACCCGTTCTCGCTCAGTGATTACCGCCGACCCAGCGCCTCCTCTATCGCTAATTTCAGGCAGATTTTGAAGGCTGCGGGCTTTACCGTAACGGTCAGGGCGACTCGCGGAGAGGATATTGGTGCTGCCTGTGGCCAACTGGTGGGTGACGTGCAGGATCAGACCCGGCGTAGCAGTCGCCATAAGCGGCTGGCTGCCGCCAGGCGCGGTGAAAAAATGTTCGCACGCGCTGATAATCTTGCCGTTGCGGCCGACAGAGTAGATAGAAACCTCTGAATAAGAGCGTAGCCTATGGCGCAGATTGCGAATAGTTCAGGAGAGCATATAAAGGTGCCCATTCAAAAGCTTATTTCATTGCTTGCGGCTGCAGCCGTGGCTGTCCTGTTGTCATCCTGTGTCACCACGACGACTGGTGGCTACATGGTTGAGGCCTCAGAACAACAGGCAGTCCAGGACTATATCCGACTCGCGATCGCCTACTACGATTCTGACGATCTGATCACATCGAGGCGACATCTCAATAATGCACTGGCAATCGATGCGCGCAATGCGGACGCATATAATGTATTGGCATTAATCTCTCAACGGGAGGGCGATCTGGATCTGGCGGAAGACGCCTTTCGTACCGCATTGGGGCACGATCGATCCAATTCCCGGGCCAGAAATAATTATGCGGTGCTGTTGTTTGGTCAGGAACGTTTCAGCGAAGCCTATGATGAACTGGTGCGTGTGACCGGCAATGCGAACTATGACGGCAGGGCAGTCGCCTTTGAAAATCAAGGCCGCAGTGCGTTGCGTCTGGGTCGCATCGATAATGCCAGCAATGCCTTTACGCGCGCACTTCGATTGAATGCCAACCTGCATATTTCCGCACTCGAGATGTCCTTGATCGAATTTAATCAGGAAAATAAGGATAGGGAACACCAGCTATTTCAACAATATTTAACCACCGTGCAATTCTATAGCATCCCCTACACGCCGAGGGCACTGCTGGCGGGAATACGAATTGAGGGCCACGCTCAAAATCAGGAAATCGTGGATACCTTCGCATTATTACTGACAAGTCTCTATCAGAATTCGCTGGAGTTCGAGACTTATCAACGGCTAAGTAATGCCCACTGAGGAGTCCGGGGAACAGGCGGAAGCAGGCGCCGAGAGTACAGAGACCACCGTGACTTTGGGTGAAATCCTGCGACAGGAACGGCTGCGCCATGGCCTGAGTGAGAAAGAAGTAGCAGATCGGCTTCATATCACCATGTACTACGTGAAGGCGCTGGAAGCCAATCAATTTGAAAAGCTGCCTGGTGCCGTATTCGCAAAGGGCTATATCAAAAATTACGCCTTACTACTGAATCTGGATGCCAGCGAACTGATTCCGCTGTATGAGGAAATCAGCAGGACGCAGTCGGCGGTGGCTGAGTCCGAGCTCGGCAACGACACGCGGCGAAAGCTGGACCGCAATAAGTTCTGGCTCGTGGTTTCAGTGCTGGTGTTCGTGGGTGGTTATACACTGCTGTGGCTCTACAACAATTTCGTCACCGAGGATGAGGTGGATGAGGCCGGGACGAGGCCATCACCAGGACTGACCCAGGCCACGACCCCAACCACAGCAGCAGAACAGACAGCCAGCGCCGGCACCCCGCCGCAAACGCCCCGCTCGAGTCCCGTTGTTTCCGCCCAGCCAGACAGCAAACCCGTCTCCGATGGAAACTTTATTGCAGCCTTGGCAGCCATTGCCGACGGCAATTCACCTAACACCGCGCCGTCAACCCCGATCGGGTCGGCCACTATCGCGGTGGGGAATAGGGAAATCGATGCGCTGGCGTCCAGCCTTAAAAACACCCGGCTTATTGAGATTGGCTCTGGTGGTGAGGATTTACTGAGGATTACGTTTTCCGGTGAGAGCTGGATCGAAGTCAACGACGGTGAATCCAGGCAGATTTATCGGGATCTAGGAGCAGCCGGAGATGTGCTTGAGATCACCGGCAATGCGCCCTTCAACATCCTGCTGGGAGATGCGCCATTTATTCGAATGTCGTTAAATGGGACAGAAATCGACGTTGGGGCTAAGATACGTGTCGACAATTCTGCCCGCCTCACTGTAGGCTTGTAAGTCATGAATCCCAATCCGCTTATTTCCCGTCGCAAAACCCGCCAGATCATGGTGGGCAACGTTGCCGTGGGCGGTGATGCACTCATTTCCGTGCAGAGCATGACCAACACGGAAACCTGCGACGTAGAGGCCACACTGGCTCAAATTTCACGCCTGGTAGCGGCCGGTGTGGATATCGTGCGGGTGTCTGTACCCAGCATGGATGCCGCCGAAGCCTTCAAGGTAATCCTCTCTAAGGTACAGGTGCCACTGGTCGCCGATATCCACTTCGACCATCGTATCGCCCTCAAAGTGCTGGATTACGGCGTCGATTGTCTGCGCATTAATCCGGGCAATATAGGCAATGAACAGCGCATCCGAGCCGTCGTCGATAGTGCAAAAGACAAAGGCATACCGTTGCGAATCGGGGTAAATGCGGGGTCGCTGGGCAAGGCTCTGCTGCGTAAATACCGGGAGCCGAATGCCGAGGCCATGGTTGAGTCTGCGCTCAATCAGATTGAGATACTGGACAAGCTGGACTTTCAGGACTTCAAGATTTCTCTCAAGTCTTCGGAAATCTTTATGACCCTAAAGGCCTATCGTATCTTGTCATCACAGATAGAGCAGCCGTTTCACCTAGGTATCACGGAGGCAGGGGGCTTGCGCTCCGGCACCGTAAAGTCGGCCATCGGCCTGGGATCGCTGTTGATGGAAGGCATCGGCGATACTATTCGAATATCCCTGGCGGCGGATCCGGTGGAAGAAGTGAAAGTAGGCTTCGATATCCTGAAGAGCCTGGGCCTGCGTCACCGTGGCGTAAACCTGGTTGCCTGTCCCAGTTGTTCCCGGCAAAACTTCGATGTAATCAGCGTGGTCAATGAATTGGAATCCCGTCTCGAAGACATCACCACAGCGATAGACGTTGCCGTCATCGGCTGTATCGTTAATGGCCCGGGTGAGGCCAAGGTGGCCGAGATCGGCCTGACCGGCGCCAGCCCGAATAACCTGGTTTATGTGGATGGGGTGCCGGATCACAAAATAGGTAACGCCAATCTTGTAGATGAGCTCGAAGCAATGGTTCGAGCGCGGGTTATGGAAAAACAGGCGCTAGAGAAGGACATTATTGCCACAGGCTAAGAGCCGGGCGCCCAGTACCGACGATATAAGTAACCGAATCTGCACTATGGCCAAACTACAAGCTATCCGCGGGATGAATGACATCCTCCCAGCGCAATCACCGACCTGGCAATATCTTGAAACTTGCTTTTCCCGCGTGGTTCAAAGCTTTGGTTACAGAGAGATTCGATTTCCTATCCTCGAGCAAACCCAATTGTTCAAGCGCTCGATCGGGGAAGTCACCGATATCGTCGAAAAGGAGATGTATAGTTTCGATGACCGTAACGGCGACAGCCTGACCCTGCGACCCGAAGGCACCGCCGGCTGTGTGCGGGCGGCAGATCAACATGGCCTGCTATACAACCAGCAACAGCGGCTCTGGTACCAAGGTCCCATGTTCAGGCATGAGCGCCCCCAGAAAGGCCGTTATCGCCAATTTCATCAATTCGGCATAGAGGCATTTGGCATGGCGGGGCCCGATATCGATGCGGAGATTATCCAATTGGCCGCGATACTGTGGCGCGAACTGGATTTGACCGACTTCGTGGTCCTGGAGATTAATAATATTGGGAGTGCCGAGGACCGGCAGCGCTACGGCCAGGCCCTGAGAGAATTTCTCGAGTCGAAATCGGAGCAGCTCGATGACGATGCCCGCAAGCGCTTGGTCAGCAATCCCATGCGGGTGCTGGACAGCAAGAATCCTGCGGTACAGGCGGCGTTAAGCGATGCACCGCTGCTGGTTGATTTCGTCAGTGCCGACAGCCAGGCTCAGGTACGGCAATTGCAGCGCCTGCTGAAGGCTGCCGGAATTAGCTATAGGGAAAATCCACGCCTGGTGCGGGGTCTGGATTATTACAATAACTGCGTATTCGAATGGACTACGGAGTCCCTCGGAGCCCAGGGTGCGGTGTGTGGTGGCGGTCGCTATGATGGCCTGGTTGCGCAGCTGGGCGGCAAGCCGACGCTGGCGGCCGGCTTCGCAATCGGAGTCGAGCGACTGGTGCTGATGCTGGATTCCCTGCTGAAAGTACCCGATTCCACGTGTCAGCGAATCGGCGTGTATGTGCTGGTGGTTGGCAGCAACCTGGCCGGGCAGGGCCTGCAGTTGAGTCAGCAAATCCGTGATCACTACCCGCAACTGGGGGTGATTTGTCACTGCGGGGGTGGTAAATACAACAATCAGTTAAAGCGTGCCTTCAATAGTGGCGCCGGCCTGGCTGTGATTCTGGAGCAGGAAGACGACGCCGAGACGCCACTCGCTGAGGTGAAAATCCGTAGCCTGGATGATGCTGGGGTATCGACGACGGTTGCAATAGGCGACAGCATAGAGAAAGTGGGCGAATTTCTCGGTATTTCAGCGTCATAGAGCCCGTTGAGAACATTGCACCGTGCCCTGTAGCACGCAAACATGTAGAATTAGCACTTTTTCGCTGGGCCGACCGTAGCCGTTGGATGAACGCGGTATTCGGAACCAATTGGAATAATCCAGATCGAATCTAATTGAAGCAGAAACAGGAGTGAGTCGTGGCGTTAAACGCGGCAGAAGAAGAGACAGTAGAAGCCATCAAGAAGTGGTGGGATGAAAACGGCAAACAGCTGGTATTGATGATCGTGGTGGTGATGGCAGGCTATGGCGGTTGGTTTCTTTGGCAAAATGTCCGACTCGCCAGCGCGGATGCGGCGTCAGATCTGTACGAAGAGATTCTGAGCATAGCCGCGGTGACCGAAGGGGTAACGGTTAACGCCGCAGACGGTGCCCGGGTACTCGAACTGGCCGACGAATTGCGGGCCGAGCACGGCGGTTCTATCTATGCCCTGTTTGCTTCTCTGTTCGATGCCCAGCAAGCGGTGAGGGTTAATGATCTGGAGGCGGCAGAGTCATCGTTGCAATGGATATTGGATAATCAGCAAACCGGGTTTTTCAAGCAGACCGACGGCGGACTGATCCTCACGACCCAGCTGCGAATGGGCCGGGTTATCCTGGCAAGAGGTGATGCCGAGCGCGCCCTGATCCTGGTAAACAACGTCAACCCGGTATCATATGAACCGGGATTCGCCGAGCTCAGAGGCGATATTTACTTCGCCCTGGGGCGGATTGTCGATGCGCGGGAAGCCTACGTAGCTGCGCAGCAGGCCGGTTCCAATAGCGATGCCCTACGCATGAAGCTTGACAATCTCAGCGACGAAAGTTGAGTTTTCCGAAACAACAATTATGAATAAACCCCACATTATTTCCACACACTGCGCCACATACTCTGCTAACTCCAGGTTGCGGGGGAGCCATCTACGCCTGGCTGTCGCCGCCGTGTTAGCGCTGGTTCTGTCCGGCTGCAACTACCTCAATCCGTTGAACTGGTTTGATGGCGATGATGAGGTCAATGTGCCGGTGGAGTTGGGCGCATTCGATAGGGAAGTGGAAATGAACCGGCAATGGCGTGTCACCGTGGGTAATGGCCAGGGTGATAACTATACAAAAATTACGCCGATAATCGACAGCGGTGTGATCTATGCTGCGAGTGTAAACGGCGTCGTGCTTGCAGTTGAACTATCCACCGGAAACGTGCTGTGGCGGCAACGTCTAGCGTCTACTATCACCGGTGGTGTGGGTGCGGGTGAGGGATTGGTCATGATCGGTACCGAGGACGCCGAGGTAGTCGCGCTGGATCAGAGTAATGGTGAGATCTTGTGGACGGCTGCGGTCTCCAGCGAAGTGCTCTCGGCGCCACAAACCAATGGTGATATCGCCGTCGCCCAGACCGTGGATGGCAAACTGGTGGCACTGGAAGCAAGCGATGGCAGCCAGCGCTGGACCTATGAAACCACCTTGCCGGCATTGACCCTGCGCGGTACCAGTCAACCAGTCATCACGCCTTCAGGGTCGGTTATCGCAGGATTCAGCAATGGCACGCTGATTTCCGTGGCCGCAGACGATGGCGTCCTGTTCTGGGAGGAACGGGTGGCGGTACCCGAGGGTCAGTACGATATCGATCGTGTGATCGATGTGGATGGCAATTTATTGCTCGATGGTAATCGAATTCTTGCCGCCAGCTACCAGGGCAATCTGATGGCCTTCGAAATCACCTCCGGTCGCATCGTTTGGGGTATGCAGGCTTCGAGCTATCACGGCATGGAGCAGGGTTTCGGCAATATTTACTACAGTGATGACGAGAGCCGCGTCATCGCCATCAGAGACAATAGTGAAGACGTGGTTTGGGAAAACACCGATCTTCATTTCCGGTCGATTACGGCGCCGACTGCGATTGGCAATTATATTGCCGTGGCTGATTTCGAGGGCTACATCCATCTCATTTCCCAGGTCGATGGTCGCCTGGTTGGTCGCTTTCAGTTCGACGGCGACGGTGTTCGGGCAAATTTGCTGGCGAATGACGGCACGCTTTATGTTTTCAGTAACGATGGCACTCTCGCGGCCCTCAGTTTGCAATGATTATCCCACCAGGTTTGTACCATGCGGCCAGTTATCGCCATCGTTGGTCGTCCCAACGTCGGTAAATCGACACTGTTCAATCGTCTCACCCGGAGTCGTGATGCCATCGTGGCTAATATTCCGGGGCTGACCCGTGACCGTCAATACGGTGATGGACAGCTGGGCAAGCAGCATTTCATCGCCATCGACACCGGGGGTATCACCGGCTATGAAGATGGCATCGATCATGAGATGGCGTCGCAATCGCTGCAGGCTATCGAAGAATCCGATATCTGCCTGTTTCTGGTCGATGCCAAGGATGGGCTCACACCCGACGACAACAAGATTGTCGACTATCTGCGCAAGAACAACAAAAACAGCTATCTGCTGGTAAACAAAATCGATGGCCTGGATCCGGACCAGGCGATGGCGGATTTTTATAGCCTGGGAATGGCCGATTTGTTCCCGATCACGGCAACACATGGTCGTGGCGTAAGCAGCATGCTGGCTCGGGTGTTGAAGGATTTTTCCGATGAGGATGAAGCCGGCACCGAAGTAGTCGCAGCGAAGGGTATTAAGATTGCCATCGCCGGCAGGCCCAACGTGGGCAAGTCCACCCTGGTTAATCGCATGCTCGGAGAGGATCGGGTCGTGGTCTTCGATGAGCCGGGCACGACACGTGATAGTGTTTATATTCCTTTCGAGCGTCGGGGCGTACCCTATACCCTGATCGACACTGCGGGTATCAGAAGGCGCGGCAAGACCAAAGAGACCGTGGAGAAATTTTCTGTGGTTAAGGCCTTGCAGGCAATACAGGACGCCAATGTCGTGGTGCTGATCGTAGACGCCCGTACCGGTATCGTGGAGCAGGATTTACACCTGTTGGGCTATGTCATCGAGACCGGCCGCGCCCTGGTGATTGCACTGAATAAATGGGATGGCATGGAGAGTGCAGACAAGGATCATATTAAAACCGAGATCAGGCGGCGTTTTATCTTCGTCGACTTCGCCAGGCTTCATTTCATTTCCGCGAAGTATGGCACCGGCGTGGGAGATTTGTATAAGTCCATACATAAGGCGTATGACTCCGCTAATAAGAAACTTGCCACCAATAAACTCACACAAATATTGCAGGATGCGGTGCTTGACCATGCGCCGCCAATGGCGGCCGGTCGACGCATCAAACTGCGCTACGCTCATAGCGGGGGTCATAACCCGCCGATCATTGTCATTCATGGCAAACAGACTGAAAAGCTACCGGGACATTATAGTCGTTATCTGGAAAAAACATTTCGTAAGAGATTGAAGCTGGAAGGCACGCCGATAAAAATCGTACTGCGGTCCGATGACAATCCCTTCGTCAAGGGCGAGGAAAATCTTAACCAGCAACAAGTTGCGCGCAAGCGAAGAATTCGCAAGAATCGAAAACTCGCAAAACAATAGGCTGGTTTTATTGCGCAGAAAGAACAGGGCGGCAAGAATATGGCAGTAACACTCGAAGATATCTCCCAGGCGGCTGCCCGTCTGCAAGGGGTGGCGGTAAAAACGCCGCTGTTGCAATCGAATGTTCTTAACGAGCGCCTGGGGGCCGAAGTATTTCTCAAGCCTGAGTGTCTGCAACATATAGGCGCTTTCAAATTTCGCGGTGCCTATAATCGCATCTGCCAACTAAGCGACACGGAAAAAGCCTTCGGCGTGGTTGCCTATTCGTCTGGCAACCATGCCCAGGGCGTCGCCTATGCGGCAAAGCTGCTGGGGCTGCAGGCGACTATCGTGATGCCAACAGACGCACCGTCGATAAAGAAAGAAGGCACGGAAAAATTGGGAGCAGCGATACGGTTCTACGACCGACATAGCGAATCCCGAGAAGACATTGCCGCGGAAATTGCGGAAAGCACCGGCGCGATCCTGATTCCGGCTTTCGATGATGAGGATATTATCGCCGGTCAGGGCACGGTGGGTCTTGAACTCATGCAGCAGCTCGCAGACATTGATAGGGTGCCGGATAGGGTATTGAGCCCTTGCGGCGGTGGTGGCCTGTTAGCGGGCGTGTCTACAGCCGTTAAGGCGCTGCATCCGCCGACCCAGATCTATGGTGTGGAGCCGGAAAATTTTGACGACCACCGGCGCTCGAAATTGGCCGGGGAGCGCATCAGCATAGACGGCAACAGCCCAACCCTGTGCGATGCGCTGATGGCCAAGACGCCGGGAGAAATAACCTGGTCCATCAATAGCGAGACAGTGGATGATTATCTCGTGGTTAGCGAAGATGACATCGCCCATGCGGTGAGCTATGCCTTTCGCTATCTGAAGCTAGTGGTAGAGCCGGGTGGGGCGGCGGCACTGGCGGCATTGCTAGGAAACAAGCTGGAAGTTGCCGGTGAAACCGTGGGCCTGGTCTTGTCCGGTGGCAATATGGACGCCCAGACCCTACACCTTTGTCTGCAACAGTATCCGACGGTGTAAGTGGTTTGTTAAACATACCGTGCCAGAGCTGGGTTCCGGCTCGACTCCCGAGGTGGAAGCATGGAAAAAATTCTTCTCTCGATACCAGGCTGTATCTTTTTCGGCTGGGTGCAGAGGGGTTCTAAGCAGATGGGTGTTTTACGAATTTGGAGAATGGATAGCAATGGAGAACGCGTCGCCGTCTGACCCGGTTTATTACCAGGACCTGGGCCATGGGATTACCTGCATCGATACCATGCTGCAACGTCGGGGCCTGGCCGCTTGCTATCTTCTGGAACACGAGGGAATGGCAGGCTTTATCGACACCGGCACTAACAATTCGGTGCCGATACTGCTGGAAGTGCTGAGGTGTAAGGGCATAGCGCCCGAGGCTGTTGCCTATGTCATGCCCACCCACGTCCATCTCGATCACGCCGGTGGCGCCGGCGGCCTGATGCAGCAATTCCCCAATGCGACATTGATCGTTCACCCCCGCGGCGCCCGTCATATGATAACGCCGGCGAAACTGGAAGCGGGCTCGCTCGCGGTCTATGGCGAAGAAGAATTTGGCAAGATGTTTGGCCGGCTCACTGCTGTCGACGTCGACCGTATCCAGATAGCGGAGGATGGTTTCGAGTTGGATTTTAATGGCAGAAGGCTGGTCTTCCTCGATACCCCGGGCCATGCGCGGCATCATTACGTGGTCTACGACGAATTCAGTCGTGGCTTGTTCACCGGTGATACTTTTGGCGCCAGTTACCCCGAATTAAACTACGGCCGAGCAAGGTTCATTTTTCCGCCCACTACCCCCATACAATTCGATCCGCTGGCCTGGCAATCCAGCCTCGAGCGCTTGATGACGCTGGACCCGCAGCGAGTATTTGTTACCCACTTCGGCATGCATGAAGAGATACCGGCGATGAAGGCCTTGTTGCTGCAGTCCATTCGGGACTACGCCGATACCGCCGAAGATCTTGCCCAGGTCCCGGATCGAAGTGAGCGCATCGCCCGATCGCTGTTGCAGGGAAGTATCGACTACCTGCTGGATGCCCATTGCGGAGTCGATGTAGACACTATTCGGTCACTCATCGGCCGCGATATGGAGCTCAACGCCCAGGGCCTGGATCACTGGTTGAATGCGCTGCAGGCTCAGGGACAAGCATAGACACTCCGGGTTAGGTTCGCGCGGGGCGTTATTAGCTGGTCTGCAAGCCGGGGTCTTCGAGAGGTTGGACTTGGCGAACATAGCAACGCGGATCAGGATTCCGCAGCTTCCTCCGCAACCACCTGCATGATCCTTTCTCTGGTCGGTCGCGCCAGTTGGCGGCCATTGATGAACACCGCCGGTGTGCTGCGAACGCCTGAGGCATTGCCACTACGCTGATCGTTACGGACCTTCTGGATGACCTCGTCGGATTCGATGTCGGCGCGAAGCTGGTCGAGATCCAGGTCTAACTCCAGCGCATAGCTATCGAATTCTGATTCCGCATCGGTTAATCCGGACCAGATTGCCTGGGTAGCGAACAGGTAATCGTGCATTTCCCAGAAGCGGCCCTGTTTACCCGCCGCTTCTGCATAGAGCGAGGCAGTCCAGGAGTGGGGATGGGACGCAGTCAGGGGGAAATGCCGAAATACCAGGTGAGCCCGGTCTCGAATACTCGGCCAGAGGCGGGTCATAGTCTCATGCTCGGTGGCACAGGCCGGGCACTGGAAATCGGCGTAGACGGTGATACTAACGGGTGTCCCCGCGCTACCGCGGACATGGTCGCCGGCAACGATTTCGACGGTGGAATAGGTAGGGCCCTGGCTGAATAATGTATACAGCACGAACAACAATAGTACCGGAGCGACTACGAAACTGCCCACCTTGACCATCAGTTTCCGGGTTTGTTCTCGCTGTTTCGCTGCCTGCTGCTTCTGTTCTTTTACCTTGCGTTGCTGATCTCGTTTACCCATCTCTAGTCGGACACCTGAGTATATTTTATTGGAAGATGCCAGCGCTACGCCGGCATCGAAACCTGGATTATGCGGCTATGTACTATAACCAGAAACGTCGATGAGGCAAAGCCACCACTGTCATCGGCTCAACTTAGATTAATGTCCCCAATGGCGCTGGCTGAAACGCAAGCAACGGGGCAGGGCTTGGGGGCGGGCGGTGGCGTGAAAAAAAGAATGGCACTAATACCATAAAACCAGGGCGTAGCCGACTTTGCAACCGATGTGTACAGCCTGATCCTGATGCATGCCGATCCAGCCTTCACACTTGGCAAAGTCCGTAATCCAATGCAGGACGACTTCGAACAGCGCCAGCCACAGGCTGTTGGTGATGAGGAAGACGATACCACCGTGCACCATGGCGTGCGCGGTGAGCCAGTAATACCAAACCGGGAACAGGCTCGCCTCTTTATCATGAATCTTGTCATTGCGATTCTTGCCGTAGCCCATAGCTTCGGGTTGCAACACGAAGTCAGCCAGCGCATGACCAAAGATAAGCAAGAAAAGGGTTTCAATAAATGGCATATGTCCGGGTCCCCAGCTAAGGTCGATCTTCCTTGTCATATTTAGCGCAGCACAGCGAATATTTCCGAGCCTGTTTCTGCAGGAGGAATAACAACACGAATTACGCTACTCCACAATAATAAGCATTAAACAGGCCAGGGGATCGCTCGCCGATACGAAGTTGCGAGAGAGTTCACACTTATTCTCAACTTTATCCAAAGCCTCGAGCCTTGTTGGCGAAGTCTTAGTTTAACTCATTGAAAGTTCTACGGAATGTAAAAAAAACCTACACTATGAAAATGCTGAAATTGCGTCGAAATTGGGCTAGATTTGACCAAATTTGACACAATATATATCTGCCAGGTGAGCCGCCAGGGACTCCCAATTTTCGCCGCCATTTTTGGAATACCAGAGGTTGCCACTGGTAGACCCCATCATCAAAGCCTCGCCGTCGCTGGCAACATCCAGGCAGTGTCGGTATATCTAGTCATAGCTATGGGTTTGCGGCAGGCCCGCGCGCAGAGACTCGAAGCTGGCACCACCATCTTCGGTGCGGTTCACCACCAGCTGATTATCCACCGGTATTCGACAATCGTCCTTGACCACGGGCACGAATCAGGCCAGCGGGTACCGTGCCGGCCCAGAGATCGCCGTTCGCACCGTGTTCGAGAATCCAGATAAGTTCCACAGACTTGGCTTCGTTCGAGGATTCATCACCCGCTTTATATTGTGCTGGAAATGCCGGTGCCTTACATTCCTGCCAGGATTTACCGTCGTCTCCAGAGCGATGCAGTTTGGGGCCGAAGTGGCCGAGGTTCAAAGCCGCGTAAGTGACACCGCCGTCGTATGCGGGGAGTACCATGGTTACCGGGTCGCCGGGAAAACTCGGTGGCGACAGAGACCAGCTGTCGTCAGCATGCCGACGAGCCTGGATAAGTCCCTTTCGCGTTCCAATCCAACACTGTGTTGACATTGCCGTGGCCCTCATCTGGATGCGGACAGATTACCCTCCGGATAAGGCCTGGGCAATATATACCGCACTGGATGCAGAGACGGTATCGCTTAGATTGCTGCGATCCTGAATCCGTACATTGTCTATGAAGACAGTCACATGTTTGCGTAGCTGACCCTGGTCATCCAATAGATAACTGCGCAACCGGGTATTCTCCTCACAGACAGTGTATAACACCTGTATTATGGTATCCCCTGGTACGGTCATGGATTGACATTTCACATGTCGGTACAGATTAGGTGTGAATTCAACCAGGGCCATGTTTGCAACGTCTCATTCTGTCAAAAACAGGGCAGGATCGACTCGAGTGTTATTGAGATTAACACTCCAGTGCAGGTGAGGTCCGGTTACTCTCCCGGTTTGGCCGACTCGGCCGATCTGATCGCCGGTACGGATAACGGTACCGGGCTCGACATCGATCGTGTTCATGTGGCAGTAGAGGCTGATCAAGCCATGACCATGGTCCATGATGATGGTGTTGCCGTTGAAGAAATAATTACCAGTGGTGAGAATAATACCCGGTGCTGGCGCGTAGATGGGCGTGCCTTCATCGGCGGCGATATCCATACCGGAATGGGGATTGCGAGGCTGCTCGTTAAAAAAGCGCTTAAGGCCGAACGAACTGCTACGGATGCCAGCCACCGGCGCCTGCATGCTAAAAACGGGTGTCAGAGAATCGTCCCAACTGGAGAATGCCCTGGTCATCTTGGCACTCTCACGATTTATTCGCACCATATCTTCAGTGTTAGGATTTACCTGGCGAGTATTGCTAATAGTAAGGTGTTGTTCAATATACTCCTTGAATTCGATGGAGAACTGCAGTGACTCACTGTGCCCATCTGCGTAACTGAGATCAAATTGCTGAGAACCAATCTCGGCATTCAAGGGAATGCCGATGATGGCATATTGTTCACCATCGAAATTCGCGAGAGTAATGCGTTGATTTCTGTAGCGGCCGGACAGCGCCCCCGCATGGGTGGGAATGACAGCGATGCCGCCCGGCACCAGGGAAGATTTGGGCAAGGTCGTGACCGCAACATCCGCCAGTGTGTATGCTGAATTGACGAGCAATAAGAGGCTTAGGCAAATTGAAATATAATAAACCATGCCTACTTTCTGCCTAAATATAAGCCGGTGCATTCTCTTACTTCTCATCGTTTACCACTGACTCCACCACGGAAATTATCTGTCCCCGATTCACTCTGGATAGAATCGTACTGCCTATCCTAACATCGTCGCTGTGGCGGATTACTTTCGCGGAATCGTCATAGGTAATGCTGTATCCCCGGCCCAGGGTGCCGAGGGGGCTCACCGTGTTGAGAGAACGACTCAATTCCCCCAGTTTTGCATCACGAGTTTTAATCAGAGCAGTTGCCGCTTGTCTCAGGCTCTTCATAACATTGTCCATCTGTATTTTCAGTTGCTGCAGTCGCTGCGCCGGCGAATGTGCTAACAGTGATCTGGCCAGTTCGTTTAGATCGCTGCTCTGTCTGCCGAGGTCGTGCGTTATCGCCAGCCGCAGACGGTTTTCGAGTCTATCGAGATTCTGTGCTTGTTCCTGCAGGCGACGGTCCGGATGTTTTAACTGTTTCATCAACCATGCCAGAACCTGCTGCGCCTGGCGTAACGTCTGTCCGATGGTGTTGCGAAACTGTAACTGATAAGCCGCAAGTAACTGAAAATAATCCTCCTGATCCGGGCTCATCAGCTCGGCGGCGGAAGAAGGGGTCGGTGCCCGCAGATCGGCGACGAAGTCGGCGATGGTGAAGTCGATCTCGTGGCCAACGGCACTGGTTACTGGTAGCTCGCTGGCATAAATTGCCCGCGCAACCAGCTCCTCGTTGAATGCCTGCAGATCTTCCAGGGAGCCACCGCCGCGACTGACGATGAGTGCCTGCAGGTCGAGTTTATGCCGGACTCGATTGGCGGATTCGATGGCGCTAACGATTTGCTCCACGGCATCGCCGCCCTGCACGGCGACGGGAAACAGGGTGATGCGGATGGCTGGAAACCGCCGTTTGAACACACTCAGAATATCCTGTAGCGCCGCCCCCGTCGGTGAAGTGACAACGCCGATGTGGTCATAGCGGGAAAGCACTTGCTGTTTATTTTCCTGATCGAACAGGCCCTCGGCCTGTAGTCTGGCTTTCAGTTCTTCGAATGCCCGCCGCAGGACCCCATCCCCCACTTCCTCCATGGAGTCGGCGATCAACTGGTAGTCGCCGCGTCCCTCATAAATGCTCAAGCGTCCCCTGACGATGATCTGATTGCCGTTTGCCGGTTTGAAGCGAACGCTCCTATTGTTCCCACGAAACATGGCGCAGCGAATCTGGGCGGACTTGTCTTTTAATGTCAGGTACCAATGGCCGGAGGCCGGCATCGCCAGGTTAGAAATTTCGCCTTCGACGACGACCGCCGGGAAATTGGATTCCAGTATCGAGCGCGCCATTCGATTGAGGCTGCTGACCGTGAAGATATTTGCGGGTGCATCGGCATCGGTGGTGGAGGCTGAGAATTCGCTCTGTCGCATATAAGCAGTTTAACCTAGAAGGCTGTCAAAATCTCTCAGCGAGTCCTGAAGCATTCAGTCTCAAGGCACACTGCGGCGGCGGTCGCCGCGGGACAGGATTGCGGTAGCGGTGACATTGGCAGAGACGTTAGCTGCGGTGATAAACATATCGACGATGAGGTCGATGGCAATCAGGATGCCGATGCCGGCGACCGGCAGACCGAGGGAAGTATAAACCGGTGCCATGATTAGCAGCCCGCCGCTGGGTATTCCCGGCGAATAAAAGCTGAACAGTCCAATCGCCATAGCGATTACCACCAGCGCCGGAAATCCCAGCTCGATGCCATAAAGACTGGCGATGAAGTAGGTTCCGGCGATGCGTCCAACGGGAGAGGCAAATTTGAACAGTGTTACTGCGATAGGCAAAACGACCCCGGATATCTTAGTGGAGATGCCAAGTTTCTCGGTAGCGGCTATCGTTGCCGGCAAGGTGGCAAGAGAAGAACGGGTGCTGAATCCAATTACCTGAACCGGTGCCACGGTGCGGATAAACTGTAACAGTGGCAGTCTTCCAACAATGGTTGCCAGCGGATAGAGCAACAAGGTCATGCCCACGATGAGGCCGCAGGCGATCACGATAAATGAGCCTAGCGCCGTGATTGCAGCCACGCCCAGGGTAGCCGCCAAGGGAAATACCAGGGCGAAGATACCGATAGGCGCGAGCGACATTATCCAGCTGATGAGCACAAACATCGCGTCCTTGATCGCGGCAAAAAACTTAACGATCAGGGCACGCTGGCTCTCGGAAATGTAGAGCAGGGCGACCGCGAACAGGGCCGTGAAAATCATCAAGGGCAGAACAGAGCCGTCCGCGGCGGCGCGAAACGGATTGGCGGGAATCAGGTTTACCAGCCAGTTTCGGAACGGAGGCAACTCGGTAGTGGCCGCCGCCACGTCGGTACTGGCTAACAGGGCCCGGCTGGCGTCGGCATCGATATTCAGCAGGCCAATTAGCGGGGGCGCAAATATTAACGTATAGGTGCTGGTTGCGATAATCATCAGAACAAACAGCCCGAGTGTCTTGCTGCCCAAGCTGGCGGCGATGCCGGCGTTGTCCTGTCCCGCTATGGCGGTGACGAGCAAGCCCATGAGCAGGGGAATTACGGTCATGCGGATGGCGTTTACCCAAAGCGTGCCGATGGGCTCGATCCAACCCGGCAGCGAGGGAAAGAAGGGGTCCTGGGCCAGGGAGAATCCCACGCCGGCTGCCAGACCCAGACCCAGAGAGATTAAAATGCGAGTAGAAAGGTTCATGATTCTTATTCTGTGGCTACGGCCTGTGATTTCAGTAATTCGTCTCGTTGCTGCCGGCGCGTAGCATGACACCCGTAATAAATAGACAAGGCCAGCTTTTTTTGCTTAGCTGAGGCAATACTACCTCGATTCTCGCCAGAAAATCCTACTGGGTATGGTGAGGTCTCAACGCAATGCCAGGAAGTAATAATGAGAACAAGCCTGGTCAACCGGCTCCTACTCTCGGCTTTAGTCTGTCATTTTGGATTTGCTGCCCAACTGCTCGTCGCCCAGCAAGGTGCAGCAAATGGTGAATGGCCGAGTTACGGCGGTGACCTGGGTCACACGCGTTATTCGGCGTTGTCCCAGATCAACGCGCAGAATTTCTCGGAGTTGGAACTGGCCTGGAGTTTCAAGACCGACAATCTAGGTCCGCGGCCGGAATATCGCTACCAGGCCACACCGCTGGTCATCGATGGTGTCATGTACACAACCGGGGGTTCCCGCCGCGCCGTAGTGGCGCTGGATGCCCGTTCCGGCGAGATGCTTTGGATGTATAGTCTCGACGAGGGCGAACGTGGCGGGGCGGCACCCAGGCAATTATCTGGCAGGGGCCTGGCATTCTGGCAGGAGGGCGAGGACAAGCGGGTATTATTTGTGACACCTGGCTACCGCCTGATAGCACTGGATGCAGGCAGCGGTCGCCCGGTGCCGGAATTCGGTGATAACGGCATCGTCGATCTGAAACAGAATGCCGATCAGCAGATCGACCTGGTGACCGGTGAGATAGGCCTGCATGCGACACCCATCGTCGCCAAGGATGTGGTGATCGTCGGCGCCGCTCATCGTACCGGCGGCAATCCCCGTAGCCGGGAAAATGTCAAAGGCTTCGTCAGGGGTTTCGACGTTCGCAGTGGTGAGCGCCTGTGGATTTTCCACACCATCCCCTTGCCCGGGGAGTATGGCTATGAATCCTGGTTAGACGGGTCGGCGGAATACACCGGCAACACCGGCGTGTGGGCACAGATTTCCGTAGATGAGGAATTGGAAATCGTGTATTTGCCGGTAGAGGAATCCACCGGCGATTACTATGGCGCCTATCGGCCCGGCGATAACCTGTTTGGTGAAACCCTATTGGCGGTGGACCTCCACACCGGTGAGCGTAAGTGGCACTATCAACTGGTGCATCACGGTATTTGGGATCACGATATCCCCGCCGCGCCCATACTCTTGGATATCAATGTCGACGGCCGCCAGATCAAGGCCGTGGCACAACCGACGAAGCAGGCGTTCCTGTATGTGTTCGACCGAGTCACCGGCGAGCCGGTGTGGCCTATCGAGGAGCGCGCCGTGGAGGCGGGGGACGTACCGGGTGAGTGGTACTCTCCCACCCAGCCCTTTCCTACTAAACCACCAGCCTATGATCGGCAGGGAGTGACGGAAGACGATTTGATCGACTTCAGCCCCGAGCTACGGCAGCAGGCGCTGGAAGTAGCGAGCTGGTATAAGATGGGACCGATCTTTACGCCACCGGTGGTCAGCAATATCGACGGGCCACTGGGCATCTTGATGGCGCCGGCAACCGGCGGGGGCACCAACTGGCCCGGCGGCTCTTACGACCCGGAAACCCAAATTCTGTACGTTTCGTCCAGTAGCTCGGTCGTCGGCTTGGCCGTGGTGCCACCCTATCCCGGCCAATCGGATATGGCTTATATTCAGGGTAACGCTGCGACCGGCCCACGCACTTCCGGTGGTGCCGGTTCCTCGGCCGGCGGTGGCCGCACCGAATTTCAAGTCGCTGCGCGAGAACCACCGGTTTCGAGCCGGGGCAGGCCACCGATTGGTTTGCTGGTACAGCGCCTGCCCCTGTTAAAACCACCCTATGGCGTGATCGCTGCGATCGATATGAACAAGGGCGAGTTGCTGTGGACGATTCCCCACGGCAAGACCCCGGACAACGTACGCAATCATCCCCTGCTGCAGAATCTCGATATCCCCAGAACCGGCCAGAGTGGTTCGGTGGGCACGCTGGTGACCAGCACCCTGTTGATTGCAGGAGAGCCGCAGTTGACCACGGACAGCTCCGGCGTCCGCGGCGCCTGGCTTCGCGCCTATGACAAGGCGACTGGCGTCGAGGTCGGCGCAGTACATCTACCGGCACCGCAGACCGGCTCGCCGATGACCTATATGCTCGATGGTGAGCAGTATCTAGTGCTGGCGGTCAGCGGCAGTGGCTACTCCGGTGAACTCCGCGCCTATAAATTGCCCTGATCAGAGAGTCCGCTGTCTCTTTATCAGCGCCAACACGAAAATTTTCAGGAGCACAAATGTCCAAGAAAATTCCGCCCCTATTTTTCCTGCTATTACTGCACTCGCTGGCGCAGGCAGATTCGGTGCCCGGCGCGGCAGGGTCCATAGAAATTACGACGCTGCTGCATGCCGGTGTGCAATTGGAGTACCGGGGTACCGTGGTCCAGGTAGATCCATGGGATCGCCTGAGATTACCAGACGCGAAACCCGCCGACCTGATTCTGATTAGTGATGATCCCGGTCATCATCTCGATGTGGATGCTATCGAGAGGCTGCGCAAGCCAGGAGCGAGTGTAGTCTTGACCGCCGCCGGCAAGCAGAAGTGGCCCGATGGAATTGTGGTCGCGAACGGTGAAACTGTGAGGGTGGCAGGTGTCACAGTTGAGTCGATCGCTGCCTACGATATTATCCAGGGCAATCCTTCCCACCCAAAGGGTGATGCAAATGGCTACGTGGTCACCCTCGGTGGCAAGAAATTTTTCTTCGCCGGCGTCACCGAATGTGTCGATGAGGTGAAGGCATTGCAGGGAATAGATGTTGCCTTCATGCCCATGAATATTCCCCTGGCGCGGATGACGCCGGCCGCTGCTGCCGCCTGTACCCTCGGATTGAATCCCGCCGTGGTGTATTTATATCACTACGACCAGGACTATGCGCGCCGTGCCCAGCAGCCTGATTACGTCGGCACCGGCAGCCTGCCGGACGGGCTGACAGTAGCTGAGTCCCTGGACCGATTCGCGGAGGCATTGGATGGATCTGGCATCGAATTCAGAAGAGGAGAATTTTATCCGCCCCTCGACTAAGTCTAATGAGGTTTCCTTCTGGTTTGATCACAATCCTATATCGAGGGAACCAAATTTTATCCGCCCCTCGACTAAGTCTAATGAGGTTTCCTTCCGGTTTGATCACAATCCTATGTCGAAGGAACCAAATTTTATGCGCCGCTCGAATAAGTCTAGTAGCGAATAACTAATTGCGGCTGATGTACGAGAGTATTACATCGTTGCCTATGCTGTCGATTATTTCACCGTCAGATAGCAAGTAGCTAATCGATCCGTCATCGTTGGTCCAGTGTTGGATATTGGCCTTGACAAGTTCAGCGAGTATTTCTTCCCTAATTTCAGTGTTACGGATTTTGAACTTGCCTATGTGCCCGACGCTTTCATCAATAGTTGTCTCGGAAATCGCCGACTTATGGTTGGCATCACAGCCAACTGAGAGGACAACGAGAATTAATAATTGCAGAAATTTCATAGGATTAATGTTTAATACGCTTTCTCCAGCTTATCCATTAACCTCTGAGCCTCTGAAAGACAGATTAGGACCCAATTCGTTTCCCTGTCGATTCTAGTCGACGGGGACAAGCCGAACGATTTGGCCGCCGGCGCTATGTTCCAGTAGCAAATAGATATCGCCGTCAGGACCCTGCTCGATATCTCGAATGCGGCCGAGCCCTGCAATCAGTATCTCGCGTCGTACCAGGCGATTGTTCTCGATGTCTATACGCAAAAGGCTGCGTGCCTTCAGAGAACCGACAAGAAAATCCCCCTCCCATTCGGGAAATTGTGTACTGTTGGAAATGATAAAACTGGAGACGGCGGGAGAGGGAGTCAGATCCACCACCGGCTGCTCGATATCGGATAACTCAAAGGCGATACCCAGGTCCTTGCCATACTCAACCGGCGTGCCATCGTAGTCCATACCCAGGGAATACAGGGGCCAGCCATAGTTGCGCCCGGGCAGAAGCCGGTTCACCTCGTCGCCACCACGGGGTCCGTGTTCGGTACCCCACAACTCACCGTTTGCAAGGTCGAACTCCAGACCCTGGGGGCTGCGATGGCCATAGGTATAGATGCTGCGATAGACATCATCGCGATGGGCGAAGGGATTATCTTGTGGAATACTGCCATCGTCGTTGACGCGATGAATCTTGCCCCAGGGCGTGGACAGGTCCTGAACGCCGCGGTGATTGCGCTGTTGTACTTTTAAACCCACGCTGAAAAAAATATGGCCGGCATTATCGAAGGCGACCCGGCCACCGGCGGCCACATCGCTCGATGCGCTATAGTGTTCGATATTCGCTTCCCAGATGGTTTCCTGCCCAATCCATTCACCGGCTTCAATTTTTCCTCGCACCAGCTTGTTCATGGAAACCGGTGAGCCCCGTTCTCGGCTAATGGCATTACAATCATCGCAGCGGTCACCGAAGTACAGATAGATCCAGCCGTTCTCCTCGTAGTTGGGATGCAGCACGATATCGAACAGCCAGCCCATACCTCTCTCTATATCCAGGCGGGAATCCAGACGATAAATATCGTCATAGGCCCGGGGTGTTCCCGCTATCAGCTCCGACTGCTCACCGCCGCGACTGATGATACTGACACCTTGTGTTTTTTCGGTCAGCAGCAGGCGCCCATCGGGCAGAGGCTCGATCGAGAATGGCAGTGGATTGAGGTTGCTGACAACCGTTTCCAGGCGGAAATTATGTAACTCTGTCTCTATCGTGCCAGCTGGGATCGTAAGCGGCATTTCGAAATTTGAGGTCTCGTAATTAACGTCGGCGCGGGTCTCGAGGATAAACAGGGCAATGTTACGGATTTGCGCGTTGCTGAAGATATCTCGCCAGGTGGGCATACCCGAGTCCATATAGCCATTGCCGATACTCGCGGTAATCTCTGCCATGGAGTCACCGTGGCGCAGTTCTCCCCGCAGCGGCGTACCCTGGGGTGCCCCTTCCAGGTTTTCACCATGACACACCGCGCAGTTCTCCTGAAACAGCGCAATGGAATCGGTGACACCGGAATAAGCCTGAGCTTGCGCGAAGGCAGCGGGCGCCACAATCAGAGTCGTTGGCAATAAGATCAGAAAGTATTTTAAATACTGGCTCAGTTTTTTCATTGCTATTTCCTGTTCTCGTCTTATTCTTCTGATCAACGTATAACAAATCTATCGATGTGCAAATGCAAGCCTGACCCCATTGTCTTTCCGACTGTCAGCGGTCCAACTCCAATGAATCCAGGAACTCGATCAGGAGTCGATTAGTGTCTTCTGGAGCCTGTTGCTGGTTTCGATGGCCTATGCCGGCTTGCAGTATTACGCCTCTAAGATCGTCAAACTGTGGCCTGCCTCGGGCCTCGAGCTGATCCTGTGTCGCACCTCTGTTCACTATGTCCAGATCGCCGGCAATAAACAGAGCCGGCTGGCCTATTTTTTTGCCTGCAAGTCGAGTCGTAAGCTCCCAGTTCAGAGTGCCGTTGCGGTAGTAGTTGATGCCGCCTCTAAAACCGACTTGTTTAAATTCGCTGACGTAATAGTCGAGGTCTTCCTCGCTCAGCCAATGCGGCAAGCGAATGGGCTCGCCGAGTCGTTTTATCCAGCCACCTGCGCTGGCTCTTGGATCGGTGATTTCCGGTGGTTCAGTCGGGGTGCCCGGTGATCTTGAAGTATAGAGTCGAGCGATCAGGGCTCGTGGATTGGCATCGAATTCGGCTTCGGCCACTCCCGGTTCCTGAAAATAACGGGTATAGAAAAAGTCATCATCAGGATCCTGGGGTTGCGCCCGAACGGGTTTGGTCTCGGAACGTCCTCCATACATGACGCTCAGACCTACAACAGCCTTAAAAACATCCGGATAAAGCAAAGCACTCTGCCACGCTATCGGTGCGCCCCAGTCATGACCTACAACTACCGCACTGTCTTCGCCAAGTGCTGACACTATGCCGGCGACGTCAGCCGAGAGTTCTATAATATTATAGTCTTCGATATTTTCTGGGATGGTAGAGCCGCCATACCCGCGCATATCCGGCGCAACCGCGTGATAACCAGCATCGGCGAGCGCCTGTAACTGGTGACGCCACGAGTACCAGGACTCGGGCCAACCGTGAACAAGAATAACCAGCGGGCCCAGGCCGGCTTCGACCAGACGCAGTCTAATGCCGTTGGAATCCACATAAGTGACCTCGCCGCCGAATCTCGCGGCCAGTTCTTCGGTTCTGACTGTGTTCGTTGACACGTTTACCTGTTCATCCTCGCTGCTTCTATTGCGCTGTAGTTGCATCCCCACGAAGACTAGCGCCGCAATAAAACCGAGAACGTCAATGGCTGTGGCTATAGGTGGAATATTGGCTTTGTGCATTTGATACCGCCAGGGTGTTTTTCCAATCTGTCATCGAGTCCAGTGACAGCATTTGAGCCTAATCCAGGGCGAACACCCAAAGTGCTGCTTTCCCGGGATTGGTATCGGTATATCCGGTAAATCTATTCATCAGGCCGAGCCAGATTCCCGTGTGCAGGTTAAGCTGTCCGGCCACCACAGCGATGTATTGCTTGCCGTCGACGCTGTAACTGATTGGAAACGAAGAGGGGATGGCGTCGAGTTCAGTCTGCCAGAGTATCTCACCGGTTTGCTGATCGAAGGCCTTGAACGAATGGTCCAGGAAACCAAGGAATACCAGGTCTCCTGCCGTAGCCAGTGTCGCGGAGATCGGCGGTATTACTTGCCGATGTTGCCAGGCCAGCTCGCGCCGCTCTAAATCGATGGCCTGAAGCCGGCCGAATTTTCCATCGCTGCCGGGAATCGGCACGGCATCCATCCACAGCCCGCTGCTGAGCAGCGTACCTTCACCGTTAAGCAGGGTATCCATGCAGACCTCGAACATGGGCACGAACAACATCTTGGTCTCGCTGTTGATGGAACTAGCCTGCCAGTTGCGACCACCTTGATAAAGCGGACAGACCGTACGAATAATTTCGGCGTCGGGGATAACATCGGGATTGATAAATTTGGTCCCGGTGACCGGGTCGATGCCGATGACGATGTTTTGTATGCCCGGATCTACGGAAAACAGGTATTGACCTGTGGCTGCATCCACTGCATCGAAGAGGCCGGGCTTGCCCGCAGTGACAATCACTTTTCTGGTTTCGCCATCGATATCGAGCTCGACGATCGACCGCTCGAATATCCAGTCGAGGTCGAATTGATCGTTGGCCATGTGCTGGAAATACCAGACCAGTTCGCCGGTGGCCGGCCGCAGGGCAAGAGTCGCATTGGTGTATAGCGCGTCGTTGCTGACCCCTTCGATGCCCAGGGGATACAGCAGGGGAGCGGTATTGTAGGTAGGCGAAACGCCGAAGAAAACCAGATCCAAATCCGGGTCATAGCCACCGGTATTCCATACCGAGCCGCCCTGACGCTGATCCAGTGGGATGTTGTTCCAGGTGTTGCCGCCCGGTTCACCAGGCCTGGCCAAGGTGTAGAAGCGCCAGGTTTCCTCGCCGGTTTCCAGATCGACGGCGATGATAAAACCACCACCGGGTACCCGGGAGGCAGCCACGCCCTGGATTACCTGCCCGCCTGCTGTCAGTGGCGCACTGCGCAGTGCATAACCGGTGTTATCACCCGTATCGATGGCATGATCCCACAGGACACTGCCGGAGCGCGCATCCAGCGCCACCATGTGCAGATCCGAGGTGGGCACCAACACCTTGTCCTCATGCAGTGATATACCAAACTTATGGCTGGTGATGGCGCCACCCTGGTGCCGGTAGCGCCACAACAGCTCGCCGTTGGTGGCATCCATGGCCAGCACCACATCTCCGGCGCTGTACAGAAACATGACACCATCGTGTACTAGTGGAGTTGGCATGTTATTGCCTGGAGTCACCTCTTGGTGCCAGGCGAGTTCCAGATCGGCAACGGTTTGCCTGTTGATCGAGTCGAGAGGTGAATAGCCCATATTGTCATAAGTACGACGCCAAATAAGCCAGTCAGAGGGAGGTGGATTTTGTAAGAGTTCATCATTTACCGATGAATAATTGCGTAGTAATGGAACATCGCCAGGGTCAGCTGTTATAGATTGCAGCGAACTGGCGTCGTTTCGACCATATTGCTGGATAATTCCTCTTGGAGGGCTGCCGTCCTGCTGGGCGATTGCCATGTTAGCGAATAGTGCTAGCAGCAGAACAAAAGCTGTAGCGATGTGTATTAACGTTCTCATCACAATGCACCCCGCAAGTATCGGTTGTTTATACCCCTGGATTCACAGGCTGTTATGCCGCTCTGAATTTTAACGAGAGGTGTCCCTATTCTGCCAGTTGGTCTTGCCCTGGCATTTTAGACCACTGCGCCAGGTCATAATTTCTGCTTCGAAAGGGTCTTGCTCAAAACCAGAAAGGGCGCCGACCGGTAACAGCCGGTAGGCGCCCGAGAGTTCGTCATGACCCTTCCCGCTACTAAGGGTCGCGATATGACCTAACTGGAGGCAACTGCGCACCGGACAGGTCGTCGGGAATGCTCATCTCGACCCTGACCGTGTGGGTCAGCGTGCCGATTCCCTCGATGGTGGCACTGATGGTCTCACCGTCGATCAGGTAGCCGGAGCCGGATGCACGCTCGACGCGACCGGCACCGGTTCCGCCCGACGTCCCACTCTGCATGACATCACCTGGGAAGACCGTGATGAGCGACGAGGCGTACTCGATGAGCTCTGGGATATTGTGGATCATGTCGCCACCCCTGGCTTCCTGAACGGTCACGCCATCGATAACCAGGGTCTGGTGCAGGCGCTCCATTGGGTCGCCATAGAACTCTTTTGGCACGATCCAGGGACCATGGGGCGCGAACGTGTCGTGGCCCTTGCCGACGAACCAGTCCGAACCTGAGCCGTAGCCACCGGGCGGACGCCCGCCACGATCGGAGATGTCCATCGCGACCATGTAACCGAACACGTAGTCGTATGCGCGGTCCGCGGAGATGTACTTACCGGTGCGACCGAAGACGATGGCCATCTCCACTTCCCACTCGATGCGGTCACGTCCGAAGGGCATGATGATGTCGTCACCGTCGCCGATGATTGCTCCGCGGGTGGGTTTTAGGAACAGGTAGGGAACGCCGCGGTTTTCCTGACGCTGGCGGAGGCGAGCTTGAAATTCATCGTCATTGCAGCCCTCACAGGCGTGGGTGTAGAAGTTCACGGCCGCATTCATGAGTTTGCTCGGATACTGAATCGGGGCCATGATATCCACCGAGTCCACTGGGTGCACAAAGCTGCGCCGGTCATTGCCGCTCAGCAGATTCTGGTCCACGAGCCAGTTCACGACTTCGTAGATTCGGAATTTCAGGCCATACTCGTACTGCTCGATGAGTCCGAGCATATCCTCGGGCATGCTGATCTGGCTGTACTGCGGCAGTAGCTCCATGGCGCGGTTCGCGGCCGCAAGCTCGACGATCAGCTGGTCGTCGAGCATGACCAGGCCCACGGTGGGCACGTCGTTGATCGCGAACGTTCCGACCTTGAAGGGCTCGACCGACTCCATGGCTTGGGCAGAGACGTCGACCGGGCTGGCGAAGATCGCCAGCACCGCACCGAGCATCAGGGTATATAGGGACTTTCTTATCATATTTCACTCCAGTGCAGGGCACTAACCATCTTATGGGAAAACCAAAGCTATCTCTGTAATGGGCCAATGTCCAGGTCTATGAATTGTGAGCAACCCTGATCAATGGCAATTGGGCTCTGGCCTTGTTGTTATCAGAACCAGGCGGTTTCTGAATCTTACTCTCGCTCGCCGGACATTTCGATGTTCCCGCGCCCCAGTGGTAGTGATAACAGGACTACGGGTCGAGGCGATAAGGCAGCGCTGAATCTATTTAATTTGGAATTTATGGGATACACTCGAGTCGTTATACCAATTTCCTGCGAGCTCAAAAGGAGAACATCATGAAATTAACAAGAAAAATTATGCTAATCGTCCTCATCGGACTATTTTCCCAATTTTCCATGGCGGATAACGCCTCGTCTGCCAAGGATATCGCCGATATCGTTGCGTCTTTGAATCATTTCCCGTCTGACTCGGACAAGTCCACGTTGATGGCTATCTCCTCAGACGATAGTCTTGCCGAAGGCGTGCGGGCTATGGCTACGGCGGTTGCTACTTTTGCCCATTCTGCAAATGACGAAGGTAAAGCAGCGATGGCCATGATCCAGGCTAATGATGAGGCCCCTGACCGTGCCAAGGCATTGGCCGGAATAATTGCCAGTCTCACGCACATGGCGAGCGCAGATGCGAAAGCCACGCTGGCAGAATTGTTCCCTTAGCACCAGCTCGAGAATGACGAAAAGCCTCGCCTTGTTACGAAGCGAGGCTTTTCTCCCATTTCAACTGATCTGCACCGCTGGTCGGGCGGGCGGTTGCGGACCGCGTATTTAGTTTTGCCCTAACCTCGCTGGAAGCAGTCTCTTCCAAACCCCACTGCAATTACATCCAGGAATTAGATGGCGAAGAGCCTGTTGGGTCGGCGGGCCTGATTGCTGCGATTGCCTAATCTGGCAACTTGAACACATACAGTGCGTTATGCCCGTCCGGGCTGCTCAGCTCCGGCGCCAGGAAACTGCCGATGCGCCATGGGCTGCCGCCCTCGCGGCCAGCAGGAATGGCGATGTACTGTTCGCCATCGATGGCATATGACACTGGAAATCCCTGCACCGATGTAGCGAGTCTGGTGCGCCATAGTTCCTCACCGTTGCTGACGTCGTAGGCGTGGACGTAACGGTCGTAGTCGCCTATGAACAAAAGACCGCCGGCCGTACTCAAGGCGGCGGTCAGGAAAGGCGCGCGCTGCTCCACACTCCAGGTCTCATCCATGGTGGCTACGTTGTAGGCACCCAGTTTGCCGAACTGCTCATCGGTGCCGGGCATGGGCATCCATCTGCGATCCCCTTGATTGCCACCGGAGCCGATTTCAAACGTAGTTTGCCGGGGTGACATCTCCATGCAGGACTGGCTGAGCGGGATGATCAGTTGCGCGGTGGGGGGGTGATAGGTACTGGACTGCCAGTTATGGCCGCCGGCGGTGGAGGGGCATACGGAGAGCCATTCTCCTATTTTCATGTTGCGAATGTCTTCTCGATACCGTACCTGCCCGGTTTCCAGGTTGAGCTCCGAGAACACATTTTGATAAACCGTTTGTCTTAAGCCCCGGAACTCTCCGCTGCGACGATCCAGCTTCCAGAGGATGCCGCTCTTGCCAATCGTCAGCAGGAAGGGCTCATCGAACAAATCCACCAGCACCTGTTCGAATGCCTCATCCATGTCCAGGGATTCGCCGGGCACGTGCTGTCGATACCACACCAGGCGGCCATCGTCCGGATTCAGTGCCAGGGTGGAATTGGAATACAGGGCGGCGTCTTCGGTGGTGAGGCCGCGGCTCGCCGCCATCCAGGGCTTGGCCTGGGCGGTACCGAAAAACACAAGATTCAGATCGGGATCCCAGCTGCCGCTTACCCAGACATCGACGCCACCTCGGAATTCCAACGGCAGTCCACCCCAGCTATCGTCACCGGCTTCCCCGGGTCGGGCGACAGTATAGGTACGCCAGAGTTCTTCGCCGCTGCGGGCGTCGTGGCCGGTGATAAAACAGCTCTCTTCATAGAACCGACCACAACCGGTGATGCCGTTGATGACCTTGCCATTGGCGACAATGGGACCGCTGGTGTTGGAGTAGCCCAGGCTGCTGTCCGCGATTTCAACATCCCAGCGTACGGCACCGGTACGGGCGTCCAGCGCCACCAGGTGCGCGTCGGTGGTGGCGACATAGATCATGTCCTCCCACATCGCCAGTGTACGCAGATGCCCGCCCTGGCGACCACCTTCTGGAAACTGCCGGCGATACTCCCATAATAAGGTGCCATCTCGCCCATTTAAGGCCTGCACGACGTTGCCAAAATTGGGGATGAAAATAATACCATCTCTAACCAGCGGCGCTGGTTGGCTGCGGCCGGGACCCATGCCCCAGACCCAGGCCAAGCTCAGCTTGTTAACATTGTCGGTATTGATTTGCGTGAGCGGCGTAAAACCGTGGCTCTGTGGAGTGCGGCGCCAATAGGTCCAGTCGGCGGCGGCTGGGTCTATCAGCTCAGCCGTGGTGACATTGCGAAAACCTGGAAGCGGTTCCAGGGATCGGGTCAGTGCGCGTTCAGAGCGGTAGATGGTGGCAACTTCCGGCACGCTGCTGCGAGCAGAGGGGGTGGGCATGGTGCCGGCTCTGCCGGGAACCGGTAGTCGCGGGGCTTGCTGCTGCACCGCGTTGGCGCTATCGCCAATGAAGGCGACCGCGTCAGATGAGAAGCTTAATGCCCGGGAGCCCGGGGCAATATCGTTGGCGCTGAGCAGGTGCGCCACCAGGGCCGCGTAGTCTGCATCTGCCAGGCTCGCCGGCGCCTGTGGTGGCATCGTGCGTCTGATTAGATCCAGCAGCTCGCTGACACTTCGATTCGACCAGTTGCTGGTGAAGTTGTCGCCGGCAAGCGCCGGTGCTTCGAATGAACCCTGCAGATCCAAGAGATGACAGACGGCGCAGTTCTGTTGATAGATGGTGGCGCCAGTGCCGGCCTGGGCCTGGGTAAAGCTGGCTTGCTCGAGCTCCTGCGCCAGCGAGGTGGCAGCGCAGGAGACTGCGAACAACAGCGACACGCAGAGAAGTTGTTTGCGGACGCTTGGATTATTCATGCCATCATCTCTTGTTATCAGCTGCCCGCCGATTATTGCGGCGGCTCCGGCCGTCGACCCGATCGATCGATTCAATTCAGCGACAGGGTTTCCTGATATGCCCGCCTCTGGGCTATTGCCTGCACATACTGCTCTTCATCGATATAGGTGATGCCGACCCAGGCATGGCTCATCTCATCGACACCCCGGCGGCCAAACACCACCCACTGGTTGGGGTCCGGGTTAATCGGATTGTTCGCCGTATTATCGAACACGGTGGTGAATTGCAGCACCGTGCCCCTCGGCAATATGGGTTTTACTTCGTCGGCATAAATGTAGGCGATCTGCCAGGTGTGGTTGTATTTATTCACCTGGCTCAGCACTTCCCTGCGACCGTCGGGATAAATGGCGGTCATGGTCATCACCTTGCCGCGCATGTGCATATGGGGACGAAAACTGTGAAGCACCGCCGGCGATTGCAACACGTGGGTGCCCTGCAATACCTGATAGCCATGGGGAGGGATGATGATGTCCTGTCCCCTGGCCATGCCATTGAGGCCGTCTACCCTGAACATGGATTCGCCATTGGTGACGAGTTCTGGCTGCTGACCTTCGGGATAAAACCAGAGGCCGACCTCGACCACATCGTCTTCACCCTCGATACCCACCGGAAAATAGTGCAGGTTCCAGGCGATGTTGCCACCGGCCGGCACCAGCATGCCCGTGCCCTGAGGGTACATTTCCCAGGACTTGCCGACACCATATCTGGCCAGCGCCACGGCGCGGCCGCCATCGGCGGGCTGCAGCACCGCATGGCCGTGGTGCACGACTTTCTTGCCCAGAGGATAGGAGGGCTTAAATTCCGCCGCGCGCAGCCAGCGATCTGATTCGAGGCCTTCAAATGGCACATCCGGTGTCCACCACTGGTCCTGACCATTGGCGATCACATCATAGGGCCTGGACTTGATAATCAGGTCAGGCGGGCCTAACTCCTCGGCCAGGTGCCAGGCACCGCCAGCGAGCAACTGGATCGGTGCAGGCAGGTTCGCCGGGTCGCCCTCGGGCGCTCCCCCGTCCGCCCAGGCGGCGAGCGTGGCTATCTGTTGTTCCGACAGCGAGGCATCGTTCTTGAACTGTTGTATGCCGGTGGTAGGATCGTTATGCCAGGGCGGCATCATGCGCTTGCCGGTTCTGTCTTTTATCAGCGCAGCGAAGGGCCTTACCTGCTGGTAGGTCTGCAATGGCATCGGGCCGATACCGTCCGGATTGTGGCAGCTCACGCACTTCTGCTGCAGGATCGGAGCCACATCCCTGGCGTAGACAGGGGCGAATGCGCTACCGTCCTGGGCCAGCATGCTGCCGGCGAAACCCGTCAGCACCAGGAAGACGGCTAATTGTAAAATACTACCTCGATGTGTTTGCCTGTAACTGTTCATTCGGCGCTCCTGTTTAGAGGTGGATCTCAAGCTGTGTGGTTTATTCATTGCTGCTTCAATTCTCTTAATTACTGATATCGACCGTAAAATAGGCATTGGTATGGCAACAGTAAAATTCAAACGCCGCGATACTGTCAATGGTCTGCATGCGCACAATATAGCGCCCCGCGGCTGCGAACGTCGCCTCAACTTCGGTGGGTCCAGCACCGGGTTTCATCATATACTCCAATTCGTCGAATTCGACAACACCCGGTCCAGAATGCTTGGCCCATCCCACCCATATTTCCTCGTCGGGGTGTTCGATCCAGGCGCCTAAGTTTACCGCTTCCCCCACCCGTCCGCTAATAGTAGCTTCGGAAAATATACCCTTGCGACCACGCACGCCGACACCATCGGCGGATAGTTTCACCAGCGGTGCCACGTCACCGCGACCGCCGGAAGCCGGCTCGTCCAATACATAAGCCGGCAGAATGTGTCCGGGGATGCTCAGAGATTGGCTGGCGCTGCTCAGATTCCACACCACGGTTTCATCGATGCCGAAACTGGCAGGCACGGTGACGGTAAAAACACAGAATTTGTGCCGGTAGCGCGGTGGCAGTGGATCGAAATGGGTGGGCAGAATGGCGTCCAGACTGGCGTCGCTTAGATGGTTATCGGTACCCAATGGAATTGTCAGTGACTGTTCGGAATTGAGATTGAAGAAGCTGAAACAGAGACTCTTGCTGCCATCTGCATTGGCAAACCAGCCGTCGAACAAGGGAATTACGGGTTGCCCTCGCGGTCTGATGACGTCGGCGGACCAGATTTGATCAGACAACTGAATCTGTTGTGCCATCGACCCCGGCGCGGGCAGGACCAGCAACGCCAAGAAAAACAGGCAGTGCTGGGCTGACAGGCTTTTGGTCATCATCATGGTGACGGACTCTTTACAGGCTGTTATGCCCGCCGATAGTACTCAATACACGCGCTGTTGTCTCCTGCGCGGCGTGAGCCCGGTAGCGACCTTACTAATTGCAGGCTTGGAGCCACTTTGGTACCTTCTGCGGGGTAGTCACGGTGAACAGTAGTCACACAGGAGCGTCATGACGGTTTCGAGACGAGGCAAACGGGCCAGAACCTGGGTCAGGGATGATACAGAGCAGCGGGGAATCGGCCAGACCGTCAGTAGAAGAACTATTTTCAAGCTGGGTCTGCTTGGTGGCATCGCCTTGCCGCTGTCGGCGCTGGGGCAGCCAGCGGATAGAATGCGACCGCAGCCTGGTGATCGACTGGTGTTCGAAGAGGGTCCGAACCAGGGTGAATTGGTGCGGCCGGAATTGCTGGATCTGAATCAAAAACCGGTGTCGGCGCTGGCTCAAGACCCGGAAACCGAAGTCCTGCGAGATGGCTCACGCCTGAACCGGGTGATGATTACCCGCATCGACGTTGACGCCATGGGAGAACGTTATCGCGGCAACGTGGCCGCGGGTGTGATCGCCTATTCGGCGGTGTGCACCCATACCGGCTGTGACGTGATCGATTGGGATGCAGAGAAATTGAACATGGCCTGCCCCTGTCACGAATCCCAATTTGATATCTATGAAGGCGGCAAGGTGGTGGGCGGCCCGGCGCCACGACCTCTGGCGATGCTGCCGCTGGAACTTGTGGATGGCGTGGTTTTGGTGGCGGCGGTTTTTCGCGGCCGGGTTGGTTTTACCCAGCAGTTCTAGGGCATCACTGCATTGTTCAGAGGTGCCCCGGTTCATTCAGGCCCTTCCCGAAGAAAAATCGGATATTTAGAAGAACCATTAGAGGATAAGTCATGTTGAAAACACCTAGCCGTTTCCTGCTCGCCTGCGCCGTATTAGCGTGGTCCTCGATTGCTCTGGCGCAATCCCTGCCCCCCTATAATCCGGTGACAGATGCGAGATTACAAAACCCGGAGGCGAGCAATTGGCTCATGTACCGTGGCTCATACGACTCCCACGGTTACAGCAGCCTGGATCAAATCAACAGAGACAATGTAGATGAGCTTAGACCTGTCTGGAGTTTCTCCACCGGGCTCAGAGAAGGGCACCAGGCACCCCCGATCGTTAATGATGGTTATATGTATGTCAGCACGCCGCAAAATCACATCATCGCCCTGGATGCTCGCAGCGGCGATATGATCTGGCGCTACATCAGGTTTCTGCCGGACGATTTGCAACAGATGCATCCCACCAATCGAGGCGTCGCACTGTATGAAGATCGAGTCTACCTGGCAACGGTGGATGCCTACCTGGTTTCTCTCGATGCCTTGACTGGCGAGGTAATCTGGGAGGCAGAAGTCGAGGATTATAACGCGGGTTATTACATGACCATGGCACCGCTGGTCGCCGATGGCAAGGTGATGGTGGGTGTATCTGGTGGTGAATTAGGCATTCGTGGGTTCGTAGCGGCCTTCGATGCCATGTCCGGCGAACCGGTGTGGAAGACCTTCACGATTCCAGCGCCGGGTGAGCCGGGTTCCGAATCCTGGCCCGGTGACACCTGGAAAACCGGTGGCGTTCCGGTGTGGGTAACGGGTTCCTATGATCCCGAATTGAACCTGGCTTACTGGGGTACTGGCAATGGCGGACCCTGGATGGGTGACACCCGCCCCGGAGATAATCTCTACGCCACCTCGGTTATAGCGTTGGATGTAAGCACGGGAGCATTAATCGCCCATCATCAATATCACTGGAATGACTCCTGGGATTGGGACGAGGTGTCTGCACCGCTGCTCATCGATTTTGAGCGCGATGGCAACACCATTATCGGCATGGTGCATCCGGCTCGCAATGGCTATCTGTGGTTTCTCGAACGGCAAGCCGCGACGATTAATTTTGTCGATGCCAGGCCCTATGTTTACCAGGATGTGTTCACCAGCATCGATCCGGTGAGCGGGCGTCCCGAATATGACATGAGCAAGAAGCCGGGCACGGGTTACGAGGCCAGCTTCTGTCCGTCGCTCTGGGGTGGGAAAGACTGGCCGCCTGCCGCTTTTAATCCGCAGTCTCGCCTGTTATTTATCCCGGCTAACGACAACGTTTGCTCTACCATGATCGGTGAAGAGATTCAGTACCGTGCAGGTCGCTCCTATATCGGCAGGGGCAGATCCGATAACGGTGGGTTTTTTGTGAGACCTGGCACCAATCATGTCGGTGAGCTGCAAGCTTGGAATGTGGACACAGGTGAACGGGTCTGGACCGCTACCTTCGAGAGTCAAAACTGGGGACCGGTGTTGGCGACAGCGGGTGAGCTGGTATTCATGGGCGGCACCAACGATCGCTACTTTCGTGCCTTCGATGCGAATACCGGCGAAATCCTGTGGCGGCAACGCACGAACTCCGGTATCACCGGCGTTCCCGTCACCTATACCCTCGATGGCAAGCAATATGTGGCGGTGCAGTCGGGCTGGGGTGTCGATGCTCAGCGCGAACAGAACCTTCTGAATATGGTGAAAGGCGAAAATCACTACGTACCTCAGGGTGGGGTTATCTGGGTGTTTGCGCTGCCTGATTGATGGTTATTGAAAAAACGTTATGGTGACGACGCGCTGCGCTCCCGTACCCTTTCACCTCAGCAGCTTGCACCCGTCCCGGGTGCTCTCGCTCGGTCAGGAGCCCAAAGGACGGTCTCCTTCGGTCACTCGATGCGGCGCTTTAATTGCTGATGTGAAAGGATACGGCATCCCATCGCTTGAGAATTCAGCGTGAACTCGAACCATTCGACTTCGAATTTGGTATTGATTACAAAACTCTGAGCTAGATTGGGAACTGGGAGCAAAGCTACTCGTAATCCGGTGCAACGAGCCATTTTTTGTCGGTGGCCAGCGGCGCGGTCAGTGTGTGTAGAAAGGCTTCGAGCTGGCTTGCTTCGACGGCTCGCAGTCCCAGCGGCTTGGCTTCGTTGTGATTTAGCATGGATGTGGGGGCGTCGTTGTAGTGCTGGATGACTTCAGAGAGGGTCTTGAATTGTCCGCCGTGCATATAAGGCGCGGTGAGCGTGACATTACGCAGGGTCGGGGTTTTTTGTGCGCCCACCAGGTCGTTTTCGTCACGCGCGAAACGTAATTCGATGCATTCACTGGCGTCAGCGTCACTGAATTTCCCGAGACAATTAAACGGATCTTCGCGAGCGGTGCGAATGCCATCATACCTGCCCATTGGGGGCAGTTGTCCCGCAATAGCAAAGACACCGGTGTTGTGAAATTCATGATTGGTAAACAGCGGGCCATTATGGCAGCTTGCACATTGGGCCTTGCCAAGGAATAGCTGCAGTCCTCCTACCTCCGCCCCGGATAGTGAACCGGTATGCATCGTACTCGGGTCGGTGGCGATGGCGGTGGCGTAGTCGTCAAATCTTGCCGGGCCGGGTAGTAGCTGGCGCTGATAGGCGGCCAGGGCCTTGCCGAGATTACTGAAGACCGTGCTTACGGCTATCTGCGCGTCAGTCTCCATGCTATTCCAGGCCGCCACTCGCTCGGCGTTACCCAGGGGAGAGGCGGAATCTGGCAGGTGATCTGGCACCGCCAGGGGGCCGAACAGACTTTCATACAATTCCCGGTAGGGCTGGTCGGCCAGGATCAGGCGCAGTACAGCCACTCGATCGGTATCGTGTTCGACGGCGGCTTCCAATGGCGCTAATGCCTGCGACCATTGGCTGTCCTTGCGCCCATCCCAATAAAACCAGGGGCTGTAAGCAATACCCACCAGGGACGGGGTGTGACGCGAACCCATGCTTAGCCCCATCGCCAGAGCCAGTCCGTCGGTAAACATCAGCTCGGGTTGGTGGCAGCTGGCGCAGGCAACCTTGCCGTTGCTGCTGAGCCGGGTATCGAAGTAAAGACGGTGGCCTAATTCGGCAGCGGCCGGATCATCCGCGAGGCGATTACTGGAATCCGGAGGCAGATCCGGCAGGCTCGCCAGCGCCAGTGACTGTATCAGCCGGACCTCCTGCTCGGACCAGCGCTCCGGCAGTGGCAGCGCTACATAGCGCCAGGCCAATACAGCCACCAGCAACAAAGAGGGAATCACCAGCAATTTTTTCATCACAGCGAGAATTCTATGGAGGTGCTGTGGACCTGGTCGCCGACCCTGAAGTCGATCACAATCTGCCATTTGCCAGGCATGTGAAAGCGCATTCCTTCGAGTAGATACGTACCATCCCTGACTTCCTCAGTTACCTGGGGCTGTGTCGGCAGGCCGTGATCATGATCTGGCATGCCGCCGGTAACGGTAATCTGAGCGTTGCTTACTGGTGTGCTGTCGACACCTGTGATTTCGATGTACCAGCTATGGATGCGGTTGATTTCTAAAGGTGATAGCTGGCTGAAAATCTTCACCGAGTAACCATCGCCGCTAGTGCCCACGAGATCTGGCATGGTGGATTCTACGGCGCCGAACAGGTTCGATCCCGCCACTAAAACCGGCGCGAGCCACAGCGCTTTTGTAAGGGCAGCTTTGAAGAATGGCATACGGTCTCTGCGTGATCTGAAGTGTACAGGGCAGGAGGCTAGCCAGTTATTACCCGCGAGGGATTTTACCAGAGTTTCGCGGGCGATGGTTAATCAGGATTTTTCCAGCAGCAGGGGGTTGTTCTTGTAGTGAAACTCGATGTCACGATAGGGCCAGATGCCAACCCAGTACTGAATGGCGTACAGGGTTATCAGAATGGTCCAACCCAGGTGCAACCAGTCAACCTTCGGCCTGACGTGGGTTCGCAGCAGGTTTCCCCAGCCACCAAACATCTCGGTGAGCGCAATGGCGATGACCACCGAGGCGATGGCCATGAGAAATTCGAATAAGGTCATGCTCTCTCTGCTTCTATTACTATCGTCAGATTAACATAGCTTGGTAAGTAAACGGCGTCATAAAAAAAGGGCAAGTTCTCTCGAACTCGCCCTTTAATTTTAGAGTTTGCGGGGCCAGCCCTGCAAACCTGAGCTCTCTAGAGAGCTACGATATCTTCGGCCTGTGGGCCTTTTTGACCATCGGTAACGATGAACTCAACTTTTTGGCCTTCCGCCAGGGTCTTGAAGCCAGAACCTGAGATTGCGCTGAAATGTGCAAACACATCCGGGCCGCCTTCGCGTTCGATGAATCCAAAGCCTTTGCTTTCGTTAAACCACTTAACTGTTCCAGTAATTTTGTCAGACATACTAATTATCCTGTAAATATAATGATTGTTCCTGATAATTCAGGAGTTCGTGCTAGAAATAGGGCCGGTACTTATAAATTCAGGACGAGGTATTACTTAGAAAACTTCGAAATGGGTATAAATAGAGTGCGGTCTTTCAAGCTGCGGGCAGTTTACCGGCAAATAGCCAGATGTCAATGAAATTTTTAACTATCCATAACCCCTGTAAGCGCCGTGGCATATCGCTCGCAGCGCTTCAGCGGCACGGGCGTGCAGCAATCGATTCGGTCTCAGGGTCTTGCCAGCAACCACCACTTCAAGGTGCTGGTGACAAGTTCCGCCGCATCCTGCTGCACGAAATGATTGGCGTTCGGGGCGGTGACGATGGTGGTATCGCCGTCGTTCCAGTCCCAGGTATTGTTGAGGCCATCCGAATGCAGGGCCGTGTCCCGTAAGCCGTGAAAGACCAATAATGGCAGGTCGAGTTGCGGAGCCGGGGGTGGTGCCGGCGTATTACTCCCCGCCCTGGGGTAGTTCTGCTTGTAGTATGCCAGCATGCCATCGAAACTGGATTGGGCGAACGCCTCCGCGTAACGTGCCCTGGCATCCGGGTCCGACACCCAGAATGAGAGGGTCTGGGCGGTCATTGGCCCACCAAACAGAATATCCGGATCGGCTGGTGAGCCCTCAATAAAGGTGCGGGCGTAGCTGCTATTCTCTTGTTGTTCCACGTTATTCGCCAACTCACGGGCCAGGCCATTGGGATGGGGTAGGTTCAGGATGACCAGCTTGTCCACCATCTGCGGCAGCGCAAAGGCGAACTGCCAGGACACGATTCCGCCCCAGTCATGGCCGACGATGGTGGCCTTGTCTGCCCCCAAATGCCTGATGACAGCCGCTACATCGCCCACCAGATAGCGCATATTATAGTTGGCTTCGCCCTCCGGTTGACCGCTGAGGTTGTAACCGCGCTGATCGATGGCGACGACCTTGAAATCATCCTTGAGGCCTTCCATCTGGTGGCGCCAGCTGTACCAGAAATCCGGGAAACCATGGATCATGATCACCAACGGACCCTCACCCACGGTCGCATAGTGTATCTTGACGCCGTCACTGTCGGCATAGCCATGCTCCACTTCGTCCCAGATATCGGCGTTGGCGCCGGCAGCGAAGAATAGGAAGGTGGCGAGAAAGAAGAATTTGAGGAGGTGTCGCTTTTGCATAATAAATCTCGATTCAGGTTGGCGGTGTCATGTATTCGTGCGCTCCCGCTTTGCTAAGCGCGAACGCCCGGAGAATCTGGATTAAAGCAGAATTTCGGCAATAAATTAAGCCACCGAACTGGTATTTTAGATTATTCTGCGTAGGGGGTCGGTCCGCAGAGATATAAATAATTAGTCAGAGGCGCCTTAATTCAAATCCACGGTAACCGCTGTTCGCGACCTGTTCGCATTTCTCCACGTAGGACGGATAGCCGAGGTAGGGCATAAAAATTCTGGGTTTACCGGGGATGTTGGCGCCGGTGTACCAGGAATTGCAACCGCTGGGGAACAGGGTCCTGTTGGCTATTTTATTAACCAGCCTGACCCAGCGGGTCTCTGCCTTACTGCTGGCTTCGATGGTAGCAACTGAATTTTCTCGCAGGTGTTGCAGGCAATCACCAATCCATTCCACGTGTTGTTCGATCGCTACGATCATATTCGCCAGTACCGAGGGGCTGCCGGGGCCGGTGATGGTAAAAAAGTTAGGAAATCCATGTACCGCTAATCCCAGGTAGTTTTTCGGGCCGTGCTGCCATTTTTCACGCAAACTCAAGCCCTGACGCCCGCGTATATCGATACCCAATAAGGCGCCGGTCATGGCGTCGAAGCCGGTGGCCATAATCAGGATGTCGAATTCATATTCCTTCTCCGCAGTCTTGATACCGGCGCCGGTGATGCCCTCGATGGGGCAGGCATTGACATCGACGAGGCTGACATTGTCCCGGTTAAATGTCTGGTAATAGTCGCTGTCTACACACAGTCGCTTGCAACCCATTACGGTTTGCGGACACAGCAGTTCGGCGACGATAGGGTCTTTGACTATGCCGCGGATTTTGTTACGGATAAATTCCGCGGCAGTTTTGTTAGCCTCGAGACTCGTAGCCAGATCGTTGAAACTGGCCAGAAATGGCAGGCCACCTGCGTCCCAGCGTTGCTGGTAGCTTGACTCTCTCTCTGCTGCGGGGACTTCCAGCGCGGACACGGAATTGGGATTATTGTCCAGAGCGGCATAACGTTGGGAGTTTTGCTCACGAAACCGCGAGTAGTCTGCCTTAATTGTTCTCTCATGATCAGGATCCATGCTGGCATTGTGTGCCGGGATGGAATAACTGGCGGTGCGCTGAAAAATCGTCAGGGAGTCGGCCTGTGCGGCAATCAACGGCGCTATCTGGATCGCCGACGAACCGGTGCCAATCATGCCCACGCGCTTGCCGACGAAGTCTACGCCCTGATGTGACCATTTGCCGGTATGCAATAGCGAGCCTTCGAATTCATCGAGTCCGGGAAAATCCGGTATATTAATACTGGACAGGCAGCCGGTGGCCATGATGCAAAATTGGGCCTGGAAGACTTCCCCGTTATCGGTTGTGATCCGCCAGCTGTCGCCATCGTTGCCACGATTGTTAGCGCTGACGTTTGCCGCGATGAAGTGCATGGCATTAACGTGGGTGTTGAACTGAATGTCCCGGCGCAGGTCGAAGCGATCGGCAACGTGGTTGGCATACTCGAGAATTTCAGCTTGGGCTGCGTATTTTTCGCTCCAGTGCCATTGCTGCTGCAGTTCTTCCGAAAACTGATAGGAGTATTCCAGGCTGGCGACATCGCACCGAGCGCCGGGGTAGCGGTTCCAATACCAGGTCCCCCCGACGTCCTTTGCAATCTCCAATACCCGCACCGAGAAGCCAAGATTGCGCAGGTAGTGCAGCGCATACATGCCGGCGAATCCCGCTCCAACCACGACAACATCAAATTTTTGTATTGGCGTCATGTCGCTGTGAGTTCTCAAGACATCCTCAATATTGTGGCTTTAAACCAGGAACAACGAAGGCAGGCGTTCGACGAACCAGTATGCCGCGATCCCCCCCAGGCCATAGGCCAGACCGCGGTGGGCACTACGCAGTAGATCTGCGAGAAATTTCATGATCAGCAAGTTAACAACGATGAGTACACAAATAAAGGCGACCTGACCCGCTTCTACACCCAGGTTAAAGAATAGCAGGGCCAGTGGAATATCCGCTTGGTTGAGGCCGATATCACCCAGGGCATTGGCAAAACCGAAGCCGTGAATAAGGCCGAAGGCAAAGGCAACCACCCATGGCTTGGAATGTACCAGGGTCTGCTGCCCCCTCTGACCCATGATGATTTCCCTGGCAAGAAACATGATCGAGAGTGCGATTAGCACTTCGATGGGAGCATTGGGTACGGGAAAAATTCCCAACGCGGCGCAGGCGAGGGTGATGCTGTGGGCGATGGTGAAGGCGGTGACTGTCTGTATGAGCTTCCAAAATCCTTGCAATAACAACAACAGGCCGAGGATGAACAGCAGATGATCGACACCGAACAAAATGTGTTCGGCTCCCAGTTGCAGATAACGGGCAGCGAGACTGCCCAGCGAGCCGGCGCCAGCCTTTAATTCGCTCAGTGGCACCTCGACGCTGATACCATCGCCGGGGAAAAATCCGGAGACACTGCTGCCGTCCTCCCAGTTGGCGACAAGCACGACGCCCTGGAAAGACCAGGGAAAGGAGATACGATCGTCTGCGTTCAGCGCTGGATCGCATTGAAATCTGTAGCTGAAATCCCCCGGTGCGAGACCCACGCAGCGTGCCGGCAAGATTCGCTCAATGTTAAACAGGGGCGGGACTTGCTGGTCGACGATGGACAACCGATATTGATTGTTAGTCATTTCGTCCATGAACACGCGGGCAACACCGGTGACATCGATATCGTGTGCGTTGGCCTGTGCGCTCAATAAACAAAGAAAAGTGAGAAACAGCTGGGTTAGGAGGCGACGTTGCAGTCTGCAGCGTCTGCGCAGATCACACATCATCGATAATAACAATGGAGTAGCGCTCCCACAATTTGTCTATCTCCTGCTGTAATAGCAACTCCTCTTCCACGCCGATCCAGTCCAGTCGTACCCGATCAATAATTTCATCCAGCGGAGGAATCCGTGCTGCGGCTTTCTGTGTCACCCTGAGCCAATGCTGGCCACGATTGCTGACGAAGGGACCAATCCATTGGTTGATACTGGCAGCAAATACATTTTGCGAAAACTCATCTTCGAAAATATTGCTGAGATCGACAGGATTCACCCGTGGTAATACCGAAACTGTTCCTGCTTCGACAGCCAGCAGGACATCCGGCTCCGCCTGGCTCTGTAACAGCGCCATCACTTCTGCAGCAAGGGGTTCAGTGCTGTTGAAAACCACTTCATCCGCCGTGACCATTGCCATGGTTTCGTAGCGAGGGCTATTGCGCCGATAAAATTCCGCCAGTTCTTCAGCGCTGGGCTGAATTACGTTGGCACTCAATACGTGGCGCATTTTCTGGGCCAGCATGTCATGAATGCGCACGTCGTTATCCAGTCCCATCGACAGGGCTTCCTGCACCAGAATTTGCTCTTCCACGTAAGTTGAAGTAATTAGCTGGCGCTGCTCCGCGGATAGTTCTTCACCTCGACTCAGCTCCTGGAGGAATATCCTGGCGTCGATTTCCCGCTGACTGATTTCCAGCAGGTTTTCATTGCCGCCCTGGGTAATGGCGTAGAGTGCGAAAATAACCGCGGCGATCAGGAAGAAGTGCAGGGTCGGTTCGCCGATGACAGCCCGAAGTGGGGAGCCAGGATGTTTTTGTTCTGTATTCATGGTTGCTTATCAGGCCGGTAGCCAGGCTCGTTGGCCCAGGAAAAGAGCAGGTTAAATTCTGTCAGGGCCTGATGCAAGTTTTGATTAACAGTCCGCGCTGAAATAAGCTATTCAGCCGTCGAGGACCGCGCGATAGCCTGAGCATTACACTATTATTAGGAGGTGCTCTTGCAAGCATGATCCACTTGATATTCTATTATGGTCCCTGCAGTAGTCCCTGTAGCGCCATCAGGAGTACTATGACTGGCCATGAAACACTTTATTTGTAAGCTTCTCGGCAGCGTGATGACAGCGGCTGTCCTCGCCAATATGGCGTTCTCCGATACCCCCGCGGCCCCCCGCATTACGCGTCTCGGAAATGGCCCAATCATCGTGCCGCATATGGATGGGCGCATGGGTAGCAATATTCAGGGCCCGTCGCTGATCAAGGTGCCAGACTGGATCGATAGTCCCCTGGGTGCGTACTATCTGTATTTTGCCGATCATCGCGGCACTTACATCCGCCTCGCCTATGCCGATGCGGTCACCGGCCCCTGGACTATGTATGAGCCGGGCTCACTGCAGCTGGGGCAAAGCCATTTCCCCACCACCTGTCCTCCCTGCTCACTGGCAAGCGGCACCAACGCTGCCTTGTACCCTCACATCGCCTCACCCGATGTTCATATCGACCGGGAGAACCAGCAGATCATCATGTATATCCATGGCCGTGATGTGGGTCGGCAATTGACGCGGGTGGCCTTATCGGCAGACGGCATTAATTTCGAGGGTAAACCACAGGTGCTGGGTCGACCGTATTTTCGGGTCATTCAGCACGACGGCTATCACTATGCCTTGTCCATGCCGGGCTATCTGTATCGGTCGCGGGATGGGCTGACGGACTTTGAGCAGGGGCCACGGTTTTTTAATAACAATATGCGCCATAGTGCCTTGCTGATCCGGAACAACAACTTACATGTATTCTGGACCCAGGCCGGTCACGCGCCCGAGCGCGTCTTCATGTCCGTCATCGCCATGGACGGTGGCTGGATGAGTTGGAAGGAATCAGATCCGGTGGAAGTTTTACGTCCGCAAACCGAATTCGAAGGTGTGAATCTCCCTATCGAAGCCTCGCGTCGGGGTTATATCGATGAACGCGCCAATCAATTGCGTGATCCCACTATTTACCAGGAAGATGGCGATATTTACCTGCTCTACTCCGTGTCTGGTGAATATGGAATTGCCATCGCCCGTGTGGAATTTGAATAGCAGTGGATCAGTTTTCGCAATAAGTTGTCTTTATTAGACTCGGCCAGCAGGCCTGTTGCCGAGCCCACAATTCTATACAAGCTCAGACTCTATCTGTATAATGCCGTTTTTGTAGATGGTGGTTAATCTTATGTTACGCATTGCTGAAGAGGCTCTAACATTCGACGATGTTCTGCTCCTGCCTGCTCACTCCAACATTCTCCCCAAATCAGTAAGACTCGAATCGCAATTGACACAAGCTATTGTGTTGAATATTCCACTGGTTTCTTCCGCCATGGATACGGTCACCGAATCCAGGCTCGCCATCGCCATGGCGCAGGAAGGTGGCCTCGGTGTGATTCACAAGAGCATGAGTGTAGACAAGCAGGCCCGGGAAGTGCTCCTCGTTAAAAAATATGAATCTGGTGTCGTCAAAGATCCAATAACGATTCCGGTAACGGCGACCGTCCGCGATACGGTGGCACTGATGGCGGAGCACAACATCTCCGGATTGCCGGTGTTGGGCAGCAGTGGACTGGTAGGTATCGTAACCAGTCGGGACGTGCGCTTCGAAGCAAATCTCGATGCCGATGTCGCGTCTATCATGACCCCGAAAGATCGGCTGGTGACGGTGGGTGAAGATTTCGCACTGGACGAAGTCAAGGAATTATTGCATCGTCACCGTATTGAAAAAATCCTGGTGGTGAACGGTGGCTTCGAGCTTCGCGGTTTGATCACCCTCAAGGATATTCGAAAATCAGAAGACTTTCCCAATGCCTGCAAAGACAATCTGGGTCGATTGCGTGCGGCGGCAGCCATTGGCACCGGTGCCGATTCTGTCGAGCGCGTGGATGCGATCATCGAGGCGGGCGTCGATGTGGTGGTGGTCGATACTGCCCATGGTCACCATCAGGGAGTGATCGACCAGGTTAAGTATGTTAAAGACAAGCATCCTGAAATTGCCGTCATCGGGGGTAATATTGCCACCGCCGATGCGGCGAAAGCTCTGGCAAAAGCCGGAGCAGATGCGGTCAAGGTGGGTATCGGCCCCGGCTCTATTTGTACCACCCGTATCGTGACCGGTGTGGGTGTGCCGCAGATTAGCGCCGTGGCCAACGTGGTGGAGGCGCTAAAGGGGTCCCAGGTGTGCGTAATCTCCGATGGCGGTATTCGTTACTCCGGCGATATCGCCAAGGTAATCGCCGCCGGTGCCCATGTGGTCATGATCGGCAGCCTGCTGGCTGGCTCGGAGGAGGCCCCGGGTGAAGTTGAACTCTACCAGGGCAGGAGCTACAAGGCCTATCGTGGAATGGGTTCTCTGGGTGCCATGTCACATTCTCAAGGCTCCAGTGATCGCTATTTTCAAAACATCGAGTCGGGTACCGAAAAACTGGTTCCCGAAGGCATCGAAGGCAGGGTACCCTACAAGGGATCGATGTCGGCGATCGTGCACCAGCTCATGGGCGGGCTCCGTTCCAGCATGGGTTATACCGGCTGTGGCGATATCACCGAGATGCGCACCAAGACCCAGTTCGTCAAGATTACGGCATCGGGTATGTCCGAATCCCACGTCCACGACGTTAGTATTACTAAAGAAGCACCTAACTACCGGGTGAGTTAGGGACGATGAACCCTCTATGGGCGCAATCCTTCGTTAAAGGCAGTCACAAAATGCTCGCGTACTACGTGTACGCTCCGCTTTTGAGACTGCCTTTGCCTCGTCTTGCACCCATAGAGGGCTCATCTCGAGTCAGCAGGCAGGAGACTTTTTTAGCCCAAAAGATAAATGGAAGTAAATGACAATAGGTAATATTCACAGCCAGAAGATTCTGATTCTGGATTTTGGTTCCCAATACACTCAACTCATCGCGCGACGCGTTCGCGAGTTGGGGGTCTATTGTGAAATCTGGGACTATGCCGCCGATGCGGATTCGTTCGAGAGCTTTGCAGCCCAGGGCATCATATTTTCCGGTGGTCCCGAATCTGCCAATAGGTCCGAATCGCCACAGCCACCTGCCTTTCTGTATGCAGCCGGTGTGCCGATTCTTGGTATCTGCTACGGCATGCAAACCATGGCCGAGCACTTTGGTGGCAAAGTAGAGGCGTCTTCTAAATCTGAGTTTGGCTTCGCCCAGGTTGATGTTACTGCGATCAATCGTTTATTCGATGGCATCGAGGACAGGACTACGGATTCCGGTGAGCCACAATTGGATGTATGGATGAGTCATGGTGACAAGGTCACCGCAGTGCCGCCCGATTTTAAAATTACTGCGGCCACGGCAAGTGCGCCTATCTCTGCGATGGCCGATGAATCACGTTCGTTATATGGTATTCAGTTCCACCCGGAGGTAACGCATACCCTGCAAGGATTGCGCATTCTGGAACGGTTTGTGCGCGATATTTGCAACTGTGATGCCCTGTGGACATCAGCCAATATTATCGAAGATGCCATCAGTACAATTAGGGCCAGGGTCGGGACCGATAAGGTGTTGCTGGGGCTTTCCGGTGGCGTCGATTCTTCTGTGGTGGCGGCACTGCTTCACGAGGCGATAGGCGATCAGCTGACCTGTGTCTTCGTAGACAACGGCTTGCTGCGCCTGAAAGAAGGCGATCAGGTGATGGCCACCTTTGGCAAGAACATGGGCGTGCGTGTGATCCGTGTGGATACCCAGGAATTGTTTCTTTCCAGGCTTGCCGGTGTCGATGAACCGGAACAGAAGCGGAAAATTATCGGTAATACCTTTATCGAAGTGTTCGAGGCAGAAGCTGAAAAACTAGAGGATGTAAACTGGTTGGCGCAGGGGACTATTTATCCGGATGTGATCGAATCTGCCGGCTCGAAGACAGGCAAGGCTCACCTCATAAAATCCCATCACAATGTTGCTGGCCTGCCCGACGATATGAAGATGCAACTCGTCGAACCGCTGCGGGAGTTATTCAAAGACGAAGTGCGCAAGATCGGCCTGGAGCTCGGTCTTCCCCACGACATGGTTTATCGACATCCATTTCCCGGTCCTGGTCTGGGTGTACGAGTGTTGGGAGAAGTCAGGAAAGAGTATTGCGACATCCTGCGGCAAGCCGATGCAATCTTCATGGAAGAATTGCACAGAGCCGATTGCTATCACAAGGTGAGTCAGGCCTTCGCGGTTTTCCTGCCGGTAAAATCCGTCGGTGTGGTGGGTGACGCGCGTCGCTATTCCTACGTGATTACCCTGCGCGCCGTCGAGACCATCGATTTTATGACCGCACGTTGGGCGCGACTCGATCCTGATCTATTGGAGACCGTATCCAGTCGCATCATGAATGAAATCGCCGACGTTTCCCGCGTCGCCTACGATATCTCCAGCAAGCCTCCTGCAACCATTGAGTGGGAGTAAAAACACGCCCTACAACCCCCATTCCTACGCTGTTTCCTATGTTGTAAAGTTGTTGTAAAGA
>CAJXIY010000012.1 GCA_913054495.1 uncultured Gammaproteobacteria bacterium
TTTCTTCGGCGGAGTAGTGTCGGCGGGTGGCCCGACGAATATCTCGAATAGTCTTTTGGGCACTGCTTTTCTTTCTCATCATCACTTCCTCTTGGAGTTAACGATGAGCCAATACTGTCTCTTAGGCAATTAGGGGATTATGTCCAACTAGGGCTGACGGGATACAGTGCCGGGTATAGGATTGATACTGGAAATCGACCTCGAAGAAGATGCCCGTTTGGAACTGGTGGATTTCACGTCAGCACAGTAGGCAAATGTTGCCGCTAGCGCACCGCCGGCATTGTCACGACGCTTTGCGGCCACCTCAAACTCGAAACGCTTCCCATGCGGACGGAACACAGGAGTCGAACGCATGGATTCAGGAGTTTTCGTTTACATCCCCCTGAGGTGGCCGTACTTTTTTTGATTTATTTCAGTCTATAAGGAATTGGTCTATCCGATCGGCCACCAGGCGACCTTCGTCGATGGCATTAACGACGAGGGACTGTCCGCGGCGGCAGTCGCCGGCGGCGAATACCCCGGCTCTGGAAGTCTGAAATTCATCGTAGCTGGCCTTGTAATTGGAGCGACCGTCCAGTTCCAGGTCCAGCTCTTTGCTCACATAGTGCTCGGGACCAAGAAATCCCATGGAAATGAGAATCAGGTCGGCTTCCCAGAACTCAATAGTGCCAGGTATCTCTTTAAAATTCTCATCCACTTCCACGGTATTTATACCTAACAACTTGCCCTCATCATCGCAAACAAACTCCTTGCCGGAGATCGAATAGACCCGTGGGTCCTGACCAAAGTGTTGAGCCGCTTCTTCATGACCATAGTCCACTCGATGAATAATTGGCCACAGCGGCCAGGGATTATCGTCGGCTCGATCGATCGGGGGCTTTGGCATAATCTCGAAATTGACCAGGGATTTGCAGCCGTGCCGAAGCGAGGTGCCAATACAGTCGGTACCCGTATCACCACCGCCAATCACGATAACATTCTTGTCTTTGGCACTGATATAGGCCCCATCATTCAGATTCGAATTCAGTAAAGAGCGGGTGTTCTTGAGCAGAAACTCCATGGCGAAGTAGATGCCGTCACTGTCCCTATAAGGAATTGGCAAATCCCGCGCTGTGGTGGCACCGGTTGCCAGTAACAGCGCATCGTTGTCCTTTAATAACTGATCGACTGCAAGGGCGTTCTCGCCGGCACCGCCAACATCGGCGCTCACTACAAAGCTTATGCCTTCTTCTCGCAATAAATCGACACGCCTATCGACAACGTCTTTCCCCAGTTTCATGTTGGGGATGCCATACATCAGCAGGCCGCCGATACGATCATCACGTTCGTAAACCGTCACCTCATGACCCGCATGGTTCAACTGAGCAGCGGCAGCCAGGCCCGCAGGGCCGGACCCTATGATCGCGACTTTCTTGCCGCTGCGGGTGGTGGGAGGATTGGCAACAACCCAGCCCTCATCGAATCCCTTATCAATAATTGCACATTCGATATTTTTAATAGTGACCGCAGGCTCGTTCACCCCCAGCACACAAGCACCCTCGCAGGGTGCGGGGCATACTCGGCCGGTGAACTCCGGGAAGTTATTGGTCTTATGCAGGCGCTCCAGTGCCTCCTTCCAGCGACCCTGATACACCAGGTCATTCCACTCGGGGATCAGATTGTAAACCGGGCAACCTTCATCGGATTGACAGAATGGCACGCCACAGTCCATGCACCGGGCCCCCTGTGTGGCCAGGTGCCGATCATCGTGCTCGGTGTAAATTTCCTTGAAATCCACCAGCCGTTCCATGGCATCACGATAAGGCTCGGTTTCCCGATCGAATTCCTTAAACCCTGTGAGCTTTCCCATTGACTATTCCAAATCTTCGCGTGCGTCGTTTACGGCTAACCCGAGGCCGGGCTCAGGCGGCGTTTGCCGCAGCCTGTTCATTGAGAACACGTTTGTAGTCGACAGGCATCACCTTAATGAATTGACTTAATGTGTGTACCCAGTTATCGAGGATTGCCCTGGCAACGGGAGAATCGGTGTATTTATAGTGATTGGCAATTAAGGCTTTCAGTTCAAGAATGTCCTCAGCCGCAGTCACCTTTTCCAGCTCGAATGTTTCCAGATTGCATTGGCGGTGGAATTCGCCGCCCCGATTCCATACATAGGCGATACCGCCGCTCATGCCGGCGCCAAAATTTCTGCCGGTGCTGCCAAGTACAACTACGCGACCACCGGTCATATATTCGCAGCCATGGTCGCCTATGCCTTCGACCACGGTCCTTGCGCCGCTGTTGCGAACCGCGAAGCGCTCGGCGACGATGCCGCGGATATAGGCTTCGCCACCGGTGGCACCATAGAGGATAACGTTGCCGGCGATCACGTTTTCTTCGGCCTTAAAAGTGCTCTCTTTAGGTGGATAAATAATTATCTTGCCACCGGAGAGCCCCTTGCCCACATAATCGTTGGCATCGCCTTCAATGGTGAGGGTAATGCCCTTGGCCAACCAGGCACCCAGGCTTTGGCCGGCAGTACCATGGAGTTTAATATTGATGGTGTCATCTGGAAGCATGTCCTCTTTCCAGCGCTTGGCCAGTTCATTGGAGAGCATGGTGCCCACCACACGGTTGGTATTGGTTATCTCATGCTCGATGTATACCTTTTCTCCGGTTTCCAGAGCCTTGCTCGCCAGGCGTATCAACTCATTATCGAGAGCCTTGTCCAGACCGTGATCCTGATCCATGGTTTTATAAAATTCGGTGCCCTCAAAAATCACTTTTGCCGGTTGCAGGATAGCGCTGAGATCCAGGCCGCTTGCTTTCCAGTGATCAATAGCGTCATCTGAGTCCAGCAAATCAACCCGGCCAATCATTTCATTGACGGTACGCAGTCCGAGCTCAGCCATAATGCCGCGCATCTCTTCTGCGACCATAAACAGGTAGTTCACTACGTGTTCTGGCTTGCCCCTGAATTTCTTACGCAAATCCGGATCCTGCGTGGCAATACCAACAGGGCAGGTATTTAGATGGCACTTACGCATCATGATGCAACCGAGGGTGATTAATGGTGCGGTAGCAAAGCCATACTCTTCAGCGCCCAGTAGTGTCGCTATTGCAATATCTCGGCCGGTCTTCAGCTGGCCATCGGTTTGCAGGGTAACCCGAGAGCGTAAATTATTCATGACCAGTGTTTGATGGGTTTCGGCTACGCCCAGTTCCCAGGGCAAGCCGGCGTGTCTGATAGACGTCAGTGGTGATGCCCCGGTACCGCCATCGTGCCCGGCTATAACCAGGTGATCGGTTTTTGCCTTGGTAACTCCGGCAGCTATAGTGCCGACACCGATTTCAGACACCAGTTTCACACTGATACGGGCTGCGGGATTCGCATTCTTAAGATCGTGGATAAGCTGCGCGATATCCTCGATCGAATAGATATCGTGGTGGGGTGGAGGACTGATCAGACCAACACCAGGGGTTGAGTAGCGTATACGAGCGATATAGTCATCCACCTTTCGACCGGGTAGCTCTCCGCCTTCGCCGGGCTTGGCTCCCTGGGCAATTTTGATCTGCAGTTCGTCAGCATTGGTGAGGTACCAAGCGGTCACACCGAAGCGTCCAGAGGCAACTTGCTTGATAGCAGAACGTTTCGAATCACCGTTAGCTAGTGGCTCAAAGCGGGCAGAATCTTCACCGCCTTCCCCGGTGTTGGATTTTCCGCCGATCCGGTTCATGGCCACAGCCAGGGTTTCGTGACTCTCCGCGGAAATTGAGCCAAAGCTCATTGCGCCGGTGGCGAAGCGTTTCACGATTTCGCTGGCAGGCTCCACATCTTTTAACTCAATCGCCGCATTTACATCGGTCTTAAATTTCATCAAGCCACGGAAGGTAGCGCGGCGGGTGCTGTCTTCATTGGCGGATTCAGCAAAGGCAGCATAGGCGTCGGCACTATTAGTTCTGGCGGCTACCTGCAACTTCGAAATCGTACTCGGATTCCACATATGGGTCTCACCACCACTGCGCCATTGGAAATCGCCGGGATTTGTCAGCACTGGTATCCTGTCGCTCTCCCTGGCCGGAAAACCAATGCTGTGGCGCCTGCGTGATTCCTCAATCAATACGTCGAAGCCCACGCCCTGAACCCGGCTTGCTGTGCCGACAAAACATCGATCGATGATTTCACTGGCGAGACCGACGGCTTCAAATATTTGTGCCCCTTTATAAGATTGCAAAGTCGAGATGCCCATCTTGGCCATCACTTTCAGCATGCCCTTGGCAATACCTTTCTTGTAGGCTGTCACCAATTTTTCTTCATCCGTATACTTGTCGCCTAATAATCCTTCTTTGTTCACTTGCCACAGGGCTTCGAAGGCGAGGTAAGGATTAATGGCGTCAGCGCCATAACCCGTCAGTAAGCAATGATGATGAACTTCCCGCGCTTCACCGGTTTCGAGCACAATGCCAATTTGAGTCCTCTTAAGGGCGTCGATCAGGTGATGATGGACTGCGCCACAGGCAACCATGGCGCTCAGTGGAATTCGCGACTGAGAAATTTTGCGATCGCTAAGAATAATAAAGGAGAATCCATCCTCGATAGCCTGGGCGGCTTCGATACAGATTCGATCGAGGGCTGTTTGAAATCCCTGGTTTTCTGCCATCTCATAAGTGATGTCAATAAGCTGGGAGCGCATGCCCTGATAGTTCATCTGCTTAATATCGGTAAGTTGCCGATTGGAGAGTATTGGATGCTCGAGACTTAAACGATGAACTTGCTCGGCAGTCGACTCGAGCAAATTGCCCTCCGGACCGACAAAGCATTCCAGGGACATCACCACTTCTTCTCGAATGGAGTCGATAGCCGGATTAGTGACTTGGGCAAACAACTGTTTAAAATAGTCATAGATCATTCTTGGCTTGTCTGACAGACAAGCCAGCGATGAATCACAGCCCATCGAACCCAACGGATCCCGTGCCTCGGTCACCAGAGGGATTAGCATGAAATGCAGGGTTTCTGTTGTGTAACCGAAAGCCTGCATGCGCCGCAAAAGGTTTTCGCTCTCGAGCGAACAGGCAGGGCTAACACTGGCGATATCGGCAAGCGTTACTTTTTGCGCGGCTAGCCATTCACCATAAGGCCGTTTAGCGCTAATAATTTGTTTTACTTCCTCGTCTGGAATCAGACGGCCTGCTTCGAAATCCAGCAAAAACATCTTGCCCGGTTCTAATCGGCCCTTGAGTTTCACATTGGTCGGATCTACCTGCAGCACACCCACCTCGGAGGCCATAATCACCTTATCGTCGTGAGTAAGATAATAACGGCTCGGGCGTAGCCCGTTCCTGTCCAACACCGCGCCGATGTACTGGCCGTCAGAGAAAACGATGGAGGCCGGCCCATCCCATGGTTCCATCAGTGCTGAATGAAACTCGTAGAAGGCCTTCTTGCCTGTCGCCATGTATTCATCGGACTGCCAGGCCTCAGGAATCATCATCATGACGGCTTCCGCCAAGGAGCGCCCGGAAAGCAGTAAAAATTCGAGTACGGCGTCAAAACTTCCGGAATCGGTGCAGTCACTCTCGATAACCGGAAAGATAGCTGCGAGCTTGTCGCCGAAGACATCGGTTTGAATATTGCCTTCCCGGGCGACCATGGAATTCATGTTGCCCCGCAGCGTATTAATCTCACCATTGTGGCTCATTAAACGATTCGGCTGCGCCCGATCCCAGGACGGGAACGTATTGGTGCTGAAGCGCGAATGTACCATCGCCAGGTGAGTCTCGAAATCGAGATTAGTCAAATCCCGGTAAAAAGGAAACAACTGTCCGGGTGTGAGCATGCCCTTGTAGACGATAACCTTGCTGGATAGGCTACAGGCGTATAGTTGCTTCGCCTCGGTCAACGCCTCATCGTTGCGCAACTGGTGAGTAAAACGTTTGCGGATGATGTACAGAGCACGTTCGAAACTTTCCCGAGACAGGCCGTCTGCGGCGGCAATAAAGAGCTGCTCGATTCGTGGTTGCGCCATTCTCGCCGCTGGTCCGACGTCGGCGGCATCGGCGTCGACTGGCACTTCACGCCATCCCACCAATATTTGATTCTCTTCGGCGACGATGGCGTCGATGACGGCATGGCACCTGGCTCGCTCTGCCTCCAATTGGGGGAGAAATATATTGCCGACAGCGTATTCCCCGGCGGCGGGGAGCTCGGCATCGAGGTCTGATTTTGCAATCTTTTGGAAGAAACTGTGGGGCAGGGCTACCAGTATGCCGGCGCCGTCACCGGTGTTGGCTTCGAATCCACAGCCGCCACGGTGGCCCATGCGGGAATTAATATGATGGGCATCCAGCATGATCTGGTGACTGGGCTGCCCCTTAATGTTGGCGACAAAACCGACACCACAGGAATCCTTTTCCAGGGCTGGATCGTACAGCCCGGTTTTCTCAGGGTAGCCAAATTTCAAGGGTAGGTGTATGCCGTCACTCATAGAGGATTAGTCTCTCATCGTTCTTTTTAATTCGCCCTGCGCTTTTCTACTACCGTTACTCCACCACCCGATGATGGTTCTGCTGCTCGGGATGAAAGCGGACTCTGGTGTTGTGTCCTGAGAGGGCTTGACGATTCAATCAATCCCCCACATTAATCAGGGACCACGGAGAGGGCCGCAAACAATAACATTGCGTCAGAAAAAGTCAAGGAAGACGCGGCTCTCCGGGAATTTGACGCTTCGCTAACTGGCTGATTTCGCCGCAGTTATAAGCGATGAGCCTGCGCCACAAAATGGCAATATATTGTCATAGTCACCTGGTCACTTGAACTAGCCAACAGCCCTAAGCATGGCCTTAATTGTCTGCCGGCTACGGTCGGGGCGCAAAAAACAGCGGCTGAAAACACAGCTTTGTGGGTTGACTGCTCGATACGGGGCGTCAGTGCGCGGTTCCAAATGCGATGTTATCGGCTGCCACAGGGGCCGAATTTTGCAGCCTGGCAGGGCGACCAGCAACAGTGTAAATCGGTATCAATTTCACGGCATTTTTGGCGCCGTTCGGAGCGCACCACAGCCCTGCCCCAAATCACCAGACGCTACGCCCCGCCTGCGCTGGAGTAGCTTGCTAAAAACCAGTAGGTGATTTACTCTACTCGATCTTGCTTGGCTATAATAAAAACGCTGCACCCGCAGTCTATTCTCAGTACTAGAAGAACAAGAATAATTGACCCCATTCCCAACAACGGAGGCGAATGTATCCCGTGAACACAAAACTAACCCGTAGACGCTTCATCAAAGGAGTGATCGCCTCAGGTGCTGCAGCCACATCGACCTCGATCTGGTATGCCGCCAATGGTGCTGAACGCCCCCCTGGCTCGGTGGAGCGTCTGATCAGAATCAATGTAAACGGCCAGGTCCGCAGTGTGGATGTTGCTCCCCAGGAGACACTGGCATCTACCCTGCGTTACAAGCTGGGCTTGACCGGAACCAAACTGGGCTGTAACCGCGGAGAATGTGGCGCCTGTACTGTGTTGGTCGATGACATCGCCTCCTACGGCTGTTCCATACTGACCCATTCGGTCAAGGCCAAGCGTATCGAGACAGTAGAAGGACTGGAATCGGCGAATGGGGATCTACATCCGGTGCAGCAGGCATTTGTGGAAGAACTTTCCCCACAGTGTGGTTACTGCACACCAGGGCAGGTGATGGCTGCAGTAGGACTGCTGCGAGCTAACCCTAACCCCACCCGGGAAGAAGCACGTCAGGGTATGGCAGGTAATATCTGCCGCTGTGGTTCTTATGACTCTTACCTCAATGGCGTCATGCGCGCAGCGGAAATAGGATAAACATCATGGCATATATGCATATTGGTAAAGATTTCGTTCCACCAGATGTACCGGGTAAGGTCACTGGCAGAATCAAGTACTCAGAGGACTACACGCGCGAAGGCATGGTTTACGCCAGGTTGCTCACCAGTCCCGTTCCCCACGGCCGGGTCGTCAATATCGACGCTTCCGCGGCGCTGGCGATGGACGGTGTCGTTGGCATCTTAACCGCCGACGACGTATATCCGGACGGAGAGCCGCAAAGCACCGGCCTCAAGATACTGACCAACGAGCCTACCCTGGTCGGTGAGCCAATCCTCGCCATTGCCGCGGTAGATGAAAAAACCGCCGAAACGGCGATGGCCCTGATTTCCCTCACCATCGAAAGACTGCCCTTTGTACTGGATCCCCTGGATAGCTTGAGAGAGGGCGGCGCCGATGCCTACAGCGGCGGTAATACCTTCGTGTTTCGACAGGGTTTTGCCCAGGAGAAATGGACATCGGATCAGATCACCAGCTTTCAGAACGGCAGAGAGCCTTCGGCAGAGCCGCAACAAAGTTGGGAATACGGCGATCTTGAGGCCGGTTTCGCCAGTTCGGATTTCATCTACGAAACGTCTTTCTCCACTGCCGGTTATCCCCATATGTCCATGGAGCCCAGAAGCGCCATGGCCTACTGGGAAAATGGAAAATGTTATTTGCACGGCACCTCCCAAAGCCTGACGGCTCTCGCCGAGCCCATGGCCAATATCGTCGGTGTGCCACTGGAAGACTTTGTCTTCATTAATGAAGCGACTGGTGGTGGTTTTGGCCAGAGATCCAGGGCTGCCAGTATTCCCAGCATGGCGATCCCGGCCAGATTCTCCCAGAAGATTAATCGTCCGGTAATGATGCGGGTAACTCGCGAAGAAGAGTTCACTATAGGTGGTGCGAGACAGGGTCTGCAAGGCTGGATCAAAGTCGGTTTTAAATCCAACGGCGCCATGGCGGCCATGGATATGTACTGCGTCTCCGATAGTGGCGGCAAGGGCGGCGGCGGCGATGCGAATTCCGCAGCAGCCGGTGTCAGTGCGCTCTATCAAGCCGAAGCCATGCGCTTCCGCAATACCTCCATCGGTACCAACACTGGCCACAGAGGCGCGCAACGAGGTCCCGGTGAAAACCAGATCATGGCCATCGTTGCCCCAATCATGGACAAGGCCGCAGAGGCTTTGGGCCTGGATAGACTGGCAATTCGCAAGATGAATGCGGCACAGAACGGTGATGTCAGCGGCAGCAGGAGCACGCCTTTTACCAGTGCCTATATGCCGGAATGCCTGGAGCAAGCCGCCGAGCAATTTGACTGGGATGGGAGAAAGTCCCGAGCTCGACAGACCAATGGCAGCAAGGTGACGGGTCTTGGCATCGGCCAGGGTTATCACAATGCCGGCCGTAGTGGCATGGACGGCATTGTCAGAATGCTGCCAAACGGTCGTCTGCAGATGCATACGGGCGTCGGCAACCTAGGCACCTATTCCTATGCCTCTACCTCTCGTGCCGCCGCCGAAGTATTGAAGATGTCCTGGGATGACTGCGATATCGTCACCGGTCGTACCGACAGGCACCTGGCGATCTCCTCGCCCCAGGATGGCAGTAATTCGATTTTCACCAATACTCGCACCGCCTATGGCGCTGCGCAGGACATGTTGGCGAAGATGAAAGAAATTGCAGCCATGGATCTGGGTGGCGCTGCCGCGGACTACGACATCGACGGCTCCCGGGTCTATCAGATCACCGATGACACGGTGGGCATGACCTACGCCGCAGTCGCTCAACGCGCCCTGGAGTTGGGTGGAAAATTCACCGGTGAGGCCGAAGTGCCTGAAGACCTGAATTCGCTTACCGCATTATCGGTATCCAGGCTGGCAGGGTCGGCCTTGATGGGCATCTATCACGACCCTCGACACGCTGGTAACCCGCCGGGCTTCGCGGTCGCCATGATCGAGATAGAGCTGGATACGGAAACCGGCAAGTTCGATATTATCGAGCTGGTGAACATCGCCGAATGTGGCACGGTGGTCCATCCTCAGGGATTGAAGAACCAGTTAGTGGGCGGAGCCGTATGGGGCATTGGTCTGTCGGTATTAGAAAGACACCTCTACGATCCTCAAAATGGCATACCGGCCAGCACTGGCTTCTGGCAGAGCAAGATACCCACCTACCTGGATACACCTGCAAATATAGGCACCGGTTGGGTCGATCTGCCGGATCCGGAAAACCCCGTAGGCGCTCGGGGTATTGGTGAGCCATCTATGGGTTCAGTTTCTGCTGCACTTAACGCCGCTATTTCAGACGCACTGGATGGTCACCTGTTTGACGCCGCGCCTGTTACTACGGACATGATCATTAACCACGTAGCTGGAATATCGGAAGAAGCGATACCACTAGCTCAAAACAATTTCCGAGGTTGATATGGTAGCCACATCACATGACGTAATGCCCGATATTGAACTTTATCAGCCAACTGATGAAGCCACCGCCCTGGCATTGGCAAACACACTGGGTTCAGATGGCTGGCTCCTCGGAGGCGGTCAGGACACTTATGGCTGGTTAAAAGACCGCAATAAGACCCCTGCTGCGATGATCGAACTTACCCAGGTCGATGCCTGGAAAGGAATCAAGGAAACAGCAGACGGGGTCGAGATTGGCGCGGTTACCACAATTACTGAAATTGCCACCAATCCCCTGATTCAATCCAGATATGCACTGCTGTCGACGGCCGCTGGCCGGGTTGCCAGCCCCCAGATCCGCAACGTAGGTACCCTCGGCGGCAACCTGGTTCAGGATACTCGCTGCTGGTACTATCGGCGCGGCCTGGATTGTTATCGCGCCGGCGGCAACATCTGCTATGCAGATTCGCCCGAAGGCCTGAATCGTGAGCATGCCCTGTTCGGCTCCAGTCGCTGTGTCGCGGTGAGTCCGTCTGACACCGCGCCTGCTCTGGTTGCCCTGGATGCCACCATGGTGGTTTCCAGTGTCGGCGGCCAACGCCTGATTGCGGCGCAGGACTTCTTTGTCGGACCGGCGCGAGATATCACCCACATGACGGTGCTGAACGAAGGTGAAATTCTGACCGCCGTCAGGATTCCAAATACCTGGGCCAACGCCGAGTTCTATTTTGAGAAAGTGGCCGATCGCAATGTCTGGGATTTTGCACTGGTCAATGTCGCGGCAGCCTTCAAGGTCTCCGGCGGCACCATCGAAGATGCTCGCATCGTCTGTGGCGCAGTCGAGTGCGTACCACGGCGTCTGGATGCGGTTGAAGATGCAATACGTGGACAGCAGCGCTCGGAACAACTGGCTGAAGAGGTTGCATCGATCGCCAGCGCTGGCGCACGGCCTTTGAATTACAATCATTTCAAAGTGCCACTGATGGAAAATCTTGTGAAGAGAGCGATCCGGGGCTAGGTCCCGGATCAACTTCGTTTAGCTGAGTAAGAACATAATATGAGGGCAGTACAGTGGGAGAAGGAATAGTTCGCTATAAATACGATGTGTGGGGTGAGGAGGTAATTCTCGGCGTTTCCTGGGATTTGCTCTGGGTTGTCGCTGTTGCCGTGCTGATTCTGCTTGCGGCCCATGCAATTATCATGGCCGTGCTCGCCAATAAGAAAATGGACAAGCCTTCCAGCGATGGCCGGCGCGTACTTAGACATGAAACCATAGACAGATTGTTTCACTGGATCATGGCCGGCAGTATTCTGCTGCTGATCCTTACCGGCGTAGCACCCATCATCGGCCTGCGTATCGCCTGGCTGAACCTGCATTGGATCGCGGGTCTGGTACTTACCTTCGTGGTGATTTTTCATATCGTCCGCTCACTGTTCTGGCAGGATTTCAAGTCCATGATTCTGGGTCCAAGGGATTTTGGCGAGCCCTTCGATTCCGCCAAGAAGCCCGGTAAATACTCGTTCGAACAGAAGGGGATGCACTGGGCAGTCACTGTCGTCGTGCTGGCAGTTGTGGTCACTGGCCTGTTGATGTTCCTGCAGATCGACACACCATTTTGGGATCGCACCAACAGCATGCCGGAAAGCCAGCTAGGCCTCGTATTCCTGCTACACGGCTTGTCTACCCTGGCCCTGGTTGCGCTGACAGCGTCGCATATTTATTTCGCACTGCGACCCGAAAAGTTGTTCTACACCCGGTCGATGATTTCTGGCTGGATATCAGAAGATGAGATGACAGCCAACCACGACACCAGTCGTTGGTCACCGGAAGAAGCTGACTAAGCAGCACGATACCAGAGCCCTAATTAGTGATTGCAAATGACATCGAGGCCATCGAGGCCGGTTACGAATTCCTGTTGGCCTATGCTGCCCAGGGTCGACCGGCCGGCGTTGACACCGGCCCCGGCCCCCACGCCCGACCCACCATCGAAGACATAGCCCAGGCGATGCAAAACATCGCCGCTGCCTTTGCCGAAAGTGCCGACGACTTCGAGCAGGTAATCGCCAGCGATTGCCGCAATGCCGGTGCCGCGCTGCGCTTTATCCTGTCACAGGACAAGATTGGCTCTGAGATCGTGGATAACCTGAATGCATCGATTCACCTGCGGGCGGTGCTGACGGATTTGTTCCTTTACAGCGAAGCGCTCGAACCCCTGGCGCCTGAAGAGGAAGCGCAAGAAGCGACGGGCGGGGTCGAGACTTACGATGCAAGCCAGGCAAAGAGTTGAATTGCTTGTAATTAGATAACAGCGCACTATGAATACGCGACGGAAAGGAATTAGTACTCCCTTTCCGTTTTTCGTTTCAAGGTCGACTGGTTAAGGAAGCACAGAACCCATGATTCAATGGCCACCCCGGCTAACTCTGGCGAATACGCCGACGCCACTCACCAGGCTTGAAAATCTGTCCCGGCAATTTGATGGCCTGACTATCTGGATCAAGCGGGATGAGTTAACCGGCACCGAAGTGTCGGGTAACAAGATCCGCAAGCTGGAATTTTCAATCGCCGAAGCCAGGGCGCAGGATTGCGATACCCTGATTACCTGTGGCGGCGTGCAGTCCAACCACTGTCGTACCACTGCTATCCTCGGTGTCCGTCTGGGCTTGAAAGTACACCTGATTCTGCGGGGAGAGAGGCCGCAGTTGGCTGAGGGCAATCTGCTGATGGACTATCTCAGCGGTGCCGAAATTACCTATCTGCCACAGCGGGACTGGCATGAACACCAGGACCTCGCCCACAAGATTCAGTCTGACTACTCCGCCGCCGGCCACAAGGCATTTTTTATCCCCGTCGGCGCCAGCGATGAAATCGGACTCTGGGGCTATATCGCCGCCTGTGAAGAGCTGAAGAAAGACTTCGCTCGCCTGCAGATGGTCCCCGAATACATCGTGGTAGCGACTGGCTCCGGTGGCACCCAGGGTGGCTTGATCTTGGGAGCAGAATTGTTCGGTCTATCTAGTCAGATCGTGGCTTTTAATGTCAGTGACGATGCCGCCTATTTTGAAGCCAAGATAAGGCAGGATGTGACGCTCTGGATGCAACGTTACAAACAGCATGTAGACATGAAAAAACTGAAGATTACGACGGTCGAGGGCTATATTGGACCGGGTTACGGCGTCGCTGGTCCGGAAATATTCGAGACGATCCGGGAAGTTGCCAGCAGTGATGGAATTTTTCTGGACCCAGTCTATACAGGAAAAGCCTTTCATGGCATGTTAAGTGAACTTCGCAAGGGCGATGCAGGCCAGTTGGCGGGCGCTCGTAATGTGCTGTTCATCCACACCGGTGGCTTGTTCGGCGTGTTTCCCCAGCAACAGAATTTTGTTTTTGACTGATATAATCTCTGGCGACCCGCACCGAGCGCTCGCATATAAGGGCTTGGCTAGTAGGATATAATCACCGGATCTAATGGACTCGAGACCATGAAAAAATTTTACAGACCGTTATTTTTACCAGGCCTGCTGGGATTAGCGATCGCCTGGGGCACGGTAGCTGCAGCACCTCAATCCAGTGCCCAGCCTGACGGTACCGCAGGGGCAACTACTGCGGCGCAGCCTGAACCAGATGGAGTTGCCGCCGCTACCAGTGCAGCCACAGCACCGGCCCCCAGCGACCTGGTCAACAGTAGCAACGAAGCCAGCCTGTTGCGCGGTACGCAGCGCCTGGTGATGGATGGTCAGCGCTCCGGCGAAGGCTATTTCAGTGCCGATGGGCAGCGCTTCATCTTTCAAAGCGAAGTGCCCGGTAACAATCCCTTCTATCAAATCTTTGTCATGGACCTGGCCAGCGGTATTACCAGCAAGGTGTCGCCAGGAATTGGACTGACAAGCTGTTCCTGGATTCATCCTACGCTGGACAGAGTGATGTTTTCCTCGACCCACGAAGACCCCGCCGCACTGGCGAAGCAGGCCGAGGAAATCTCGATCCGGGAGAGTGGCATCGAACGCCCCTACGGCTGGGATTACGATTCACACTACGACATCTACCAGGCCGATAGTGACGGCGGCAACGTGGTGAATCTCACCCATGTCGAAGGCTATGACGCCGAAGGCTCCTATTCCGCCGACGGCAGCCAGATTCTCTTCGCTTCCAACCGCGAAGCCTATGGACGCAGCCTGAGTCAGGCCGAGCAAAAACTGTTCGATGACGACAGTTCCTATTTTATGGACCTGTACATCATGAACGCCGATGGCTCGGATGTGAGGCAACTGACATTTTCCCCCGGCTATGACGGTGGCCCGTTCTTTAGTCCTGACAATAATAAAGTCGTATGGCGCCGTTTTAACCCCGACGGCAATAGCGCAGAAATCTGGACTATGGATATCGATGGCAGCAATCAGCGCCAACTCACCGCCGATGCCATGGTGTCCTGGGGGCCATACTTCCACCCCAGCGGCGACTACATCATCTATTCCAGCAATATTCTTGGCAATGCCAATTTCGAATTGTTCATGATCGATCCACAAGGCGATCATTCGCCGGTACGTGTCACCAACACCGAGGGCACCGATATTCTGCCGGTATTTTCTCCGGACGGCGGCAGGCTGGCCTGGACTACTACCCGCACCGCCGACGGCAGCGCCCAGATTCACATCGGTGATTGGGATCATCAGCAAGCCTTGGAGTTGTTGGGCCTGGATTAGCAGCAGGCCCGGACTGGAAGCATGCAAAGACGAATTCTTATCCTGTTAATGCTGGCGTGCAGCGCCAAGCTTGCCGTGGCGCAAGATCGACAATTGCTGTTTACCGCAGCGGAACTTGGCATCGAATCCCGCTTCGAGCAGAGGATAAATCACGCCCTCTCGGTATCATTGGATCCTGATAATCACGCGATACAAGTGACTGACCTCATCAAGTTTCCCGATTCATACATCGGTAAAACACTCACATTCTCCCTAAACAGCAATCTACGTATTACCGACAGCTCCGTTCCAATTCGAGAGTTGGTATCGAATCAGGACGATAATGTGATAGCTCTTCGTGGCGCCGAATTTCTAGCAGTCGAATCGAGTCAATATTCCCTGACTCTTGCTGCCAGTGATGAAAATCAGGTGGTGCTCCATTACAGCGGTACCATTTATGACATAGCTGTGCAGAACAGTGAGGAATATGCACAGAGTTTCGCCGAAACCTCCGGCATAATTGCGGAGCAAGGGGTCTACCTCAATGGCGTCTCGGCCTGGGTTCCTGAATTTGACGCTGAGCTGATTTCGTTTTTCCTCGATGTTTCTTTCTCTGAGTCGGCAGGCAGCTGGACTGCCGTGAGTCAGGGTCAGCGCATGAATGCGAACATGTGGATATCCAGGCAGCCGATGGAAGAGGTCTACCTGATAGCGGCAGACTTCACGGTGTACTCACAACAGGCCGATGTTACGGAAGTACTCGCCTATCTGCGGCAACCGGATACCAATCTGGCGGCCAGGTATATGGATGCCACCGAACGCTACCTGAAACTCTATGAGCCGCTATTGGGCGACTATCCCTACAGCAAATTCGCCCTGGTGGAGAATTTTTGGGAGACGGGTTACGGCATGCCTTCTTTCACCCTCCTGGGTGAGCAGGTCATTCGCTTTCCCTTTATTCTCGAATCTTCCTTCCCTCATGAAATTTTGCACAACTGGTGGGGCAATGGTGTCTATCCCGACTACGAAACTGGAAACTGGAGTGAAGGACTTACCGCCTATCTAGCCGATCACCTGTTCCAGGAAATGGAAGGTGCCGGGGCCGAATACAGAAAAGAGATGCTGGCGAGGTATAAGAACTACGTAGCCGCGGATGCCGACTTTCCCCTGTCTGAATTCACCTCACGAAATTCTGCCGCCACCCAGGCCGTGGGATACGGCAAGACCCTGATGCTTTGGCACATGCTGCGCATAGAGGTGGGCGATGAGCTATTCCTCGAGGGTTTGCGACAATTTTACAGCGACTATAAATTCCAGCGCGCCAGCTTTGCCGATATTGCTGCGTTGTTTTCAGAGCTAAGTGGCACAGATCTTACATCCTTCTTTGCCCAGTGGGTGGATCGAACCGGTGCGCCCGAACTGTCGATCACGGTCGAAGAGGTGAATGGCAATCGCGGCCGCATCATGTTCGCCCAGATACAGGCAGGTGCGCCTTACGATTTGAAGGTGCCCGTTGCGCTTTTTTACGAGGGAGAGGCAGAGCCTCAGATCTACGACATCAATTTGTCACAAAAGCTTGAGGGCGTAATGGCAGATGATTACGAGCGTTTGCAGGCGGTGCTTGTGGATCCCTACTTCGATGTGTTCAGGCAGTTGGCTCGAGAGGAAACGCCGCCAACCATAGGCGAGCTTTTTGGCGCTAATGAGGTCGCCTTCATCTTGCCGCAAGCGAACCGACAGCATTGGACGAGAATGGCCGAGGCCTTTGCTCCAGGCATGGATGTGCAGGGCAGCAGCACACAAATTTTGCTCGGCTCCGATCTCGAGGCCTTACCGGCAGACCGTTCAGTCTGGATTCTGGGGCGAGATAATCCGTTGGTGGCGATAATAGAAGAGTCCGCTACGACCTATGGTGTCTCGTTTTCAGACGCCGGCGTAGTATTGGCGGGTAGCGACGTGCAGTATGACAGTCGCAGCACCGTGGTAGTGGTAAGACATCCGGCCGATCCCGAGTTGGCGATTGGCTGGATCCATGTCGAAGACATGATCGCGATGCCGGGCATGATTGAGAAGCTGCCGCACTATGGCAAGTACTCTTATCTGAGCTTTCTCGGCGCCGAGCCAACCAATGACGTGAAAGGCGTATGGGCTAGCAGCGAGTCCCCCATGCAATGGCTTAAGCCGGGCCTGGACAGCGCCGCCGTGCGGCTGGACAGCTTGCCCGCCACCGCGCCGCTGACAAGCCTGCCGCCAAAATATTTGCCGGAGCATTTGCTGCGCCACGTGCGGCAGTTAACGGAATCGCGTATGCAGGGCCGGGGTCTGGGAACCCAGGGGCTGGATGCGGCGGCGCGTTACATAGCGGATCAGTTTCGCAGCGCCGGATTACAAACACTCTCTGGTACTTTCTTGCAGGAGTGGACACAGACCCAGCTTGGGCGCGGTGCCACCACGATGGCAAATGTCGTCGGCATGATTCCGGGCACGAATCGGGCCTTGAGTTCGCAGCCCGTGGTCTTGGGTGCTCATTTCGACCACCTCGGCATTGACCCGCAGACCGGGGCGCCGTACCCGGGTGCCGATGACAATGCCTCGGGAATCAGCATTCTCATAGAGGTAGCGGCCAAGCTGTCCCGTACCTTCACGCCGCAACGACCGATACTGTTCGTCGCCTTTAGCGGAGAAGAATCCGGCTTGCTGGGCTCGGAATATTTCGTCAGCAATCCGCCGGCTGGCTTTCAGACCAGGGGTTTGTTTGCCATGATCAATCTCGATACCGTCGGCAGGCTGGGTGACAACACCTTACAGGTTTTCGGCACCGACAGTGCCTACGAGTGGCCGTTTATGGCCCAGGGAATTGGCTTCACCGTCGGCGTCGATTCTACTTTTCCCCAGGTGACTATCGCCAGCAGCGATCACGTCAGTTTTCTCAATGCGGGTATTCCAGCGATTCACTTGTTCAGTGGCGCCAATGTCGATTATCACCGGCTATCCGATACTGCCGATAAACTCGATGGCATGGGCATGTCGGACATCGCGCTATGGGTAGAGGAGGCGATGGTTTATCTCGCCGATCGCAGCGAGCCATTGCGAGTAAACCTGGCCGGTGTGGAGCTTGTCGTCAGCACTACGGGTACGGCGAGGCAGGCGAGCCTGGGCACAGTGCCAGATTTTGCCTATGCCGGCGACGGCGTGCGGATATCCGCAGTCACGCCAGACAGTGCCGCTGCAGAAGCCGGATTAATTGCGGGAGACGTACTACTGACCTTCAACGGTGAGCCTGTGATCGACTTGCAGACCTATTCCAATCTTCTCCGGCAATCGGCACCGGGGGATGTGGTACAGATACAGCTGCGCCGGGACCAACAGCTACTTAGTGTGGACGCAAGATTGAAGTCGCGTTAAGCAAGGTTCCTACCTCAACAGGCCGAAAAGCAAGCCTATCACTATAAACATCACCGACAGATACAGCATCTTGCGGCTGATACTGGATTTTGGAGCGGCCCAGTTATAGCGCTCTTCTTCTACAAAGAGGCAGTGCTGGGATTTCTTAAGCAACCTCAATGTCTTCTCCTGAGCATGCAATTCAAACAGTGTTCATTAAAGCAAATCAAGATGGCTATGCCATGCGCTGAAACAGGCAAACTTGAGGAGAATTGTGATGAAAAATGACAGAGTAAGGAGAAATCGGGCACCATAATCTGGAGACCTGAGAATTGATTTTCATTTGAGCTGGGCCTGCGTTATGCGGTTGCCGTTGCGGTGGCTTTCAAACTGCGCTACCGATTCGGTTCCTGTCTCACGCAGGCGCTTACAAGGCTTTGGTTCCCGTGTAAACTAACCGGGATTGCCACGGCCTCTTTCGCGTGGCGCCCCACGGATCAGTCCTATGAACTCACGACGCGCTCTTCAAACACTGGGTGTAATTGCCATGACCACCTTGCTCTCTTCCCAATCTCTAGCTCAAAAAATCGTAGTCGCTCATCGTGGAGCCAGTGGCTATCTACCGGAACACACGCTGGAAGCGAAGGCCATGGCCTACGCCATGGGTGCCGACTACATCGAACAGGACGTGGTGATGACCGCCGACGATCAGCTGATCGTGCTGCACGATATCACCCTGGACAGAACCACTGATGTAGCCGATCAATTCCCCGGCAGGGTCCGGGACGACGGCCGCTTCTATGCCATCGACTTCACCCTCGCGGAAATCAAACAGCTCAATGTCAGCGAAGGCTTCCGCATGGAAAATGGAGAGAAGCGACAAAGCTTCTCACAACGATTCCCGCTCGGGGCGTCGTCGTTTCGTGTGCCGACGCTACGCGAAGAAATTGAATTAATTCAGGGTCTGAATAAATCCACGGGAAAAGATATTGGCATCTATCCGGAAGTGAAGTCGCCGGCTTTTCATCGCGCCGCTGGCAAAGACCTCAGCACTGCTCTCATCGAGATGCTGAAGGCCTATGGATATACTTCTAAAGCAGACAAGGTTTTCGTGCAGACATTTAGCTTCGAAGAGCTGAAAATTATTCATGATGAAATTCTCCCGGCCGCGGGCATCGAGTTGAACCTTGTTCAACTGGTTGGCGACGAAGAATCTTATGGCTGGATGTTCGACGAGACCGGCATGCAAACCGTCGCCCGTTACGCCGATGGTTTCGGTCCCGAGAAAGGCTTGATCATCGATAGGGATTCCACCAGGGGCAATATCATCATCAGCGATCTGGTTAAACTCGCTCACGCGAACGGCTTACAGGTACATCCCTATACCTTTCGCCTGGACCCGGGCCAGGTCCCGGACTACGCGGATAGTTTTGAAGAATTGCTGGAATTATTTTACTTTGACGCCGACATCGATGGAGCTTTTACAGACTTTCCTGATCGGGTTGTGGATTTCCTGAGAAAGAAAAAATAGCAGAGTCAGCTCCGGGGATACTGCGATAATAATTTATAACAGTAGTCGCTCCAGAGCGGCACTGAGGAACCTCTGATCAATTCAATGGCCACCATCTTGTGCTTATAGCTTGAAAATTCGCATCGCATTTTCGCTGCGAACCGCGTGACGTTGCTCTTCCGGCAGCCGGTCGACACGGGCCAGGCACCCTTCCATGTCTCCCAGGTTAAAAGGATAGTCGGAGCCGTACATCAGCTTGTCACTGCCCCCCACTCGCAGGCACATCTCCAGCGCCTCGAATTCGTAGCAGACACTGTCATAGTATATTTGGCGCAGGTATTCGCTCGGTGGTTTACTAATATTGACGCGGGCACGCCTGGTCACATCATAGACCCGGTCCAGTCGGCCCACGAGATAGGGCAGTGTGGCGCCGGCGTGGGCGGCGATGAGCTTGAGATTAGGGTATTGATCGAAGAAGCCTTCTCCGATCATGCGCACCACCGCCACAGAGGTATCCACCATGAAGCCGATGGAGGCGACCATGGCATACTGGCTCAGGGCCAGATCAAGGGTGCCGGGCGGCACCGTAGGGTGGACGAGGACCGGTAGGGCGCGGTCATCGATCGCCCGCCAGATGGGTGCGAACAGCTCGTCGGTCAAGTGCCTGCCATTAATATTGCCGAGTGTGAGCACGGCAACGGCGCCTTGCTCGCAGGCACGGGTAAGTTCCGGTACTGCCAGTTCCGGATACTCCCAGGGCAGGGAAGCCATCCAGCGGATTTGTTCGGGGTATTTTGCCTGGGCCTGGCTAAAGTCGTCATTGACCGATCGTGCTGCCTCGAGGCTTATATCGCCGCTGCCCCAGAACACACCCGGCGCGGGTAAGCTGATGATCGCCATATCGACCCCGGCGGCTGCCATCTTTCCCATCCGCGCCTCAAAATCGAAGTGCTGCGGCTCCAGTACGTTGAAACTCGCCCCCTTATAGTGAACCGTGTCCGGGCTGTCCAGGCTGGGCGCAACTTCATAATCGGGCCCGCCGTGCCGGCGCAGGAGTTCGAGCCAGTTCTCGGTAAACATATGGGAATGAACATCGATAACCGCACTCATAATCAGTCTCCGCCGCCTCTCTTATCTGTTGACCCTATCCGCCTCAGCGGCTATGAAACCAAAAGAGGCCCAGCTGCTCCCTGCCAGAATGCTTGCCAGCATGGCATCGGATGCGACCCGATCGTCATTGTAATAGAACCAGTTAGCGAGGCCGTAAGCGACCGCTGCATTTGCCGGATCGTCGCCATTGGCGGCCATCATGTCGTCTATGAGAATCTCGCCCTTATATAAAAGACAAAGCTCGTGATAACTTCTGTTTTCGATAATGTTCATGTCTGGAGAAATATCTTCCAGGGCTGCCGCCGCCTCGGCAGGCTTTCCCATGCGCCTGTATATCATGTAGATCCAGTGGCCCGTCGACACCAGGTTGTCGTCATTGCCGCCGAGATTGTAACCATTTTGAAATGCTCTTAAAGCGTTTCCCCAATCCTGTTTCAAATAATAGGCCAGTCCCAGGTGATACCAGATATTGCCGTGGGTGGTGGTAAGAGGAATGTTCTGTGCGTTGGGTAAACCGTCAGGTTCAATCCTGTTTTCCTGGCCTTCGATCAGGCCGGCAGCTGCTTCGAAATCGACGATGGCGCGGTCAAACTGCCGTATGGAAATATAACGGTGGCCACGGTGGCGGTACATTCTGGCATCCCCTGGATGTTTTGCTATGCCTTCGGTATAAATCTCGATGGCTGAGCGGTAGTTCCCCAAATATGCGGTGCGCCGGCCCAACCAGATTAGATTTTCCGCCGCCATCGGGTCCCTGTCGTAGTCCTCTTGGGCGGCTTCAAATTTTTCTATGGTCGCCGCATCTGCTGCTGGGGAAATTAGTGAGGCCCCCATGAGCGACAGCGCCTCGACACCTGCCGGGACCCCGGGCAAAAACTCTACAGCCGACCTGGTTTCGCTGGCAAAGATCAAACAAATGCCGGCAAATGCAAGCGCTAACAAATTTTTCATAACAAAACCCTCTCCTCCTGGTTCAGATCATTCCAATTGCTGAATGCAGTCATCTTCCAACAGTTGCTGTATTTCATCCTCGCTATAGCCAATTCCAACTAGCACCTCGCGCGTATGTTCACCTAAACCCGGCGCTGCCCCGGGTTTGATCTTGTCCGCTCCACTCACCTCGAAGGGGCTGTTAATGGTTCTCATCTGGCCATACTCGGGATGGTCCAGTGGCACCACAATGTCGTTGGCCGCCTTCTGTTTGTCGTTAGCTGCTTCTTCATAGGTGGCGACTATCGTATGGGGGACATCATGCTGTTCCAGCTTGCTTTGCCAATGGGCAATATCCTGGGTGGCGAAAGTAGCACTAATTTCGCGTATTAACTCGGGCATGTTCTCGACGCGCGCAGCGTCGGTAGAGAAGCGATCGTCATCCAGAAAATCGCTGCGCGATAGCGCCGCGCAGAATGGCCGCCAGTCTCTTTTTGAATTGACCAAGCTCAATTTCAGCAGGCGATCGTCCCTGGTGGGGTAATGCAAGGATATAAAATTGTAAGCATTGTCCCGCGGCCGCTTTTCTTTGAATCTGGCACCGGACAACTGCGCCTGCAACATAACCGAATTGGCCCAGGCACCGTTTGCCAGCAATGAAGTCGACACCTTGCAGCCCTCTGACGTTCGTTGACGTCGATACAGGCCGGTCATGATGGCGGCGAACAGGGTCATGCCACTGGGATGGTCGCCGGCGCCATAGGGAAACGCACTCAACCAACCTTCATAGGGGAAGACCTGGGTTTCGATGGCGGAGCGCGACCAGTAACACACGGTGTCGTAGCCGGGTTTGTGGCGCTCTTCGCCGCGCTCACCGAAGCCGGTGGCGAGGGCATAGATGATACGGGGATTGATGGCCCTGATATCTTCGTATTCGAGTTTCAAGCGCTGCAGGGCCTTGATACGGTAGTTGGTAACCAGTACATCTGCACCGGCGACCAATTTTCGCAGGACTTCATAGCCGGCTTCGGATTTGAGATCCAGCGCGACACTCTTCTTGTTGCGGTTGTCCACCTGGAAAGGGTAGGCCATGTCGGAAACAGGCAGGCCGTGAATCTTGTGCCAGTTTCGATTCAGATCACCGGTCTGAAGGGGTTCGACCTTGATAACTTCCGCACCAAAATCTGCCAGCACTACACAGGCAGACGGCGCAAGCACCATGGAGGCAACTTCAATTACACGGATGTCTCCTAGCAGGGGGGTGTCACTATTGTCTGTCATGTGGTGAGGTCATAGTCTCCGTGGCAATATTGATAGGGAGCAGGAATGGGCAGTCAGGCTGGCATTGTGGCCTTTTTAGTAGTTGGAGAACAGGGGGTAGAGGCCATTAATATCCCGTTTGGTGCTAGGGCACCTCTGAATAATACCGTGATGCTCAGGGATTTTCGGCTGCCCCATAGTCGATCTCACAGCCCGAGGCATTACCAATGGAATTCATGACCTGTTCGCCCGCAAGGATGGAGAACAGTGCCAGTTCCAGGTGGCTATCGGCGGAACCACGATAAATCACACGCAGACTCCTGGGATCGTAAACTATCACTTCATTGGTTTTCCTGACGCCGAGGATTTTGGACGCGGCCTGATTCTCGTCCATTAACACGGGAAGATCTAAACCCAGCCGGCCTGTTTCCCGGCTTATCCTGTCACCATCCGTTGAGGTGCTGGCGTCCAGCATCATGAATTCAAATCCCAGGTCCACAAACATTGTCTTAACTTTGATATAGGCGCGCGCGACTTTTAAGGACATGGAACATTCGCTGCTTCTGATGAGTAACACGATGCCCCGGCGATTGTTATACCGGCTCATCTGGTGATAGTCACCGCGTTGATCGAACAGCGAAAAATCTCCGGCGCGCTGCTCGGCTGCTACCGCCGGGACCGGGGCGATCATCATCAGCTGCAAACACAGCGTGATCAAGGTTTTCATTCCGTGGCTCCGTTCTCTGTCGCTAAGGCAGCTCTGAACAATGCAGTGATGCCCTATTTTAAAACCGATAACGAATCCCGATAAATCCGGCCCGCGGTGGCGCGGCACCGAGGAACACGGGGATTGTCATGCCGGTAATAAGGGGCACATCCAGTTCGCCGGGTTCTTCACCGAGCAGGCCGAAAGTTTCGAATTCTGCATCGAATAAGTTGTCCACCTTGGCGAAGATTTCCAACTTGTTACTAATACTATATCGCGCGCGCAGGGTCACCACCGTGTAGCCATCCACCTCATCCAGCTGGTTCGATTCATCCCCCCGAATAAACTGGCCGCCATTGCTGATTATGTCGAGACCGATGTTGAGGCCGTCCACAACCTGGTACTGCGCTATCAACTTGAATTGGCCTTGGGGGATGCCGGGAATACGGTCGCCGCGGCGAACGCCGATCTCGCCATCTTTATCGGCAAAATCATGGTTGGGGCTCAGGATCTGAAAGTCAGCTTCGAAAGTAGCATCCACAAAACTATAGGCGAGCATCCATTTTAGATTCTGCCATTGGCCCTGTAAGCTGCTTTCAAATCCGACACGCCTGGTTTTATCTACGTTGGCGAACAGTCCGGTCGAACGGCCAGTAGTCTGGAACAGGATGTCATCATGGTTGGTGGTGCGGAACAGGCCCAGAGAGTAGCCTATATCACCGAGAAATCCTCGTGCGCCAATCTCGAAACTCTTGGCAATCACGTCGTCGAGGGGCGGATCAGCAAGGAAGGCATTGGGGAGACGACATTCGAAATTTACATCATCCGGGTCGTCGCCGGCGGCGATGGCGAATTCTACTGCCAGATCAAATATGCCTTCGTTACAGGACAGCTCGATCGGTGTGGGTGCCCTCGACGACTCGCTATAGGATGAGTAGAAGTTGTGATTGTTGCCCATCTGCCAGGTCAGTCCTATCGCAGGATTGACTCTAAAGTAGCCATGACTGCCATTTAGCTCGGGCCTCTCGCCGGATCTATCACGCAGGATGACATCGGTATCGTTGGCTCTTGCGGAGAGGGTTAGCGTGAGGGCGTCGCTCAAGTCCAGTATGGTAGTGCCATAAAGACTGACAGTCTCGGTTTCCGTTTTTATCGAGGTGGCTTCCTCATTGATGAAAGTACCCACACCGAGGCCGGTAGTAAGGCGAGTAATGGGGTCGAGATCAGACAGCTCCAATACTGAATTAAAATCGGACCGGCCTCTGAAGTAAGCGGCGCCGAGCACGCTCTGGCTGGCGTAACCGAAAACAGATCCTTTTAGTGTCCATTGAAAATCGGCGCCGGTGCTTTCCTGGTTGCGATTGCTCAGGTTGTTGATGGCTGCATCAGTAAGCACGCCGGTTCCGGATAGATCGCCATCATCAAATCCTTGCAGGATAAATTCCTCGTCTAAGCCCAGGGTCTGGGTGCTGGAATTTAAAAAGTTTTCTAAAGCAGTAGCACTGGCAAACTGACTTCCACAAAGCTCGTCAATATCCAGACCCAACGCCTCCAGGCCATCGTCCTCGAGACCTTCAAGTAAGGTGTCCGTGCCGTTGAATTGGCAAATTGCCAGGTCGGAACCATCACCGTTGACGGAATCAGTTTTGTTCTTACGGTAGAAAACGTTGCCACCGAAGCTGATGTTCCTGCTGATTGTTACCGCGTAATCGAAACTGAGCATCTGCATATCGTTCTTGGTGATGTCGGGCCCGGTAAAGAGTGCTTTTCGATCCAGCGCCAGCAGTTCAACAGGAGATGCCCCGTTGCCGATGAGTTCGGACTCACCATATTGATAATTCACGTTGAGCCTTGTGGCTTCAGATTGCCAGCCGACGCTGCCATAAAAGTTAACGGCATCGGATTCGGATGCATCGCGCCAACCATCTTCTGCAAAATATTCCAGATTCCCATACCAGGCAATTGAGCCATCGTTGCCACCACTCTGAAAATTGGCGATCGTACGCCCGAAGGACCCGGCGCTGACTTCGACACTGCTTCCCTCGAAACTGAAACCATCTTTCATATCGATAGCCAGGGAGCCACCAAGGCTATTGAGTCCAAACAGGGGATTGGCGCCGCCGGTGAGAGTAATACTCTGGATAGCCGACTGGGGCAGCAGGTCCCAGTTAACGGCGTCACCGAGTGGCTCATTTATGCGAATGCCATTCTGATAGACTGCAATTCCCTGGGCCAGACCGAGCAGAGGAGATGCAGTGAACCCGCGATATTGAAGATCCGGTTGCAGGGGATTGCTCTGAGCATCATTCAGAGAGACGCTGCTAAAACTTTGCCTGAGAAAGTCGGCAATACTCAGCGCATTGACAGTTTCGAGGTCTCTGGCATTGGCGACTTGGACGGGGAACGGAATCTTGTCCCTATCCAGGCCAGCACCGGCGGGGACTATGCCCACAACTACGATCTCTTCCGGATCCTGGGCCAGGACCGAGGTCGCAATAACTGCGGTAAACAGGCAGCTCAGAGTACTACGCATAAATCTCTCCGCTTGGGTGATAGACTAGTAAAATACGGCTATCGAGGTCGCGTGGCAGTATAGCAAATGACGGCTGTGGCTGTAATTGATAGCTTCGTCGCGTGACTGCGATATTAATCCCTGCCACAGGGAGTTGATTGGACATAAATAAGCTTAACCCTTATTCTGTTCCGGTCCGGTTGAGCGATTATTACTTCTCGGAGGACTAGTTATGAAATCTTTGGTCAAGAAACTTGCTGCGCCCCTGTTTGGAGTTATTGTAATCTTCAATATCTATACTCAGGGTACAGACGAATTTATTACTCCCTACGAAATTGAGCAGGGGAAGTATGCGTCGAGTTGTACGAAGATGGAGAATTTGAAGAGGCATTTTCCCTGTCGAGTATAGCCGCTCAGAGAGGAATGAAGACTGCCCAATACCTGATGGGAATCATGTTTTTAAAAGGCGAATATGTCGATCAATCTCTCGCCATCGGCATGGCCTGGCTGGGGGTTGCCGGCGAGGCTGATCAAGACGATTGGCATGCCACCTACAAGCAAATTTATGAGACGCTGCCAGCCAACCTGCAAGCTGTCGTAGACGCCAAGCTTGCCACCTACATAGAACTGTACGGCGTTAGGACACAGAAGATTCGCTGCGCAAGACGGGCCAGAACCGGGCAGCGCAGGATTGAAGAAATATGTGGTAAGAATGGATCGGATACCCCCTTGTATTCGCTGGAAGGTGTGCCAGAGAATTTCGTGCCCCGAATCGGAACCTGTGACGAGCCGTGGCCATGTCAATTCGGCACACTGCATATCGAAACAGAATACGTGGATCTTCGCGATCTGAGTAGCTTCTGAACCAGGGAGCCTCTGATCTTCATTATTCAGAGCTGTCCTTGTATTCTATCCCACAGTCAACATGCTGTTAGTGTCTTCTGGAAATTCTTAAGGCGCAGACCATGGCTCAAATAGTTAGACCTTACGGGAGTAGAGATGACTACAGTACTCATTACTGGCACTAACAGAGGTATTGGCCTGGAATTTGTCCGGCAGTTTTTGGCCAGGGGCGACACCGTGCTGGCGACATGCCGCCACCCGGATTCCGCGCGGGTGCTGCAGCAGCTTCAAAAGGAAAATCGGCAGCTACGCGTGCTGGCGCTGGATGTAGCGAGCACAGAATCTCTGCAAAATTTTCCGCAACGACTTACCGCAGACGCTATCGATATCTTCATCAATAATGCCGGAGTCTACGGCCCCCGGGACGCCAGCTTCGGCAACGTCGATGGGGAGACATGGATGTCTGTTCTGCAGGTAAATTCGATCGCGCCGATATTGCTCACGCAATTGTTAATCGATAAGCTGCGAGCCGGTGTCGATAAGAAGCTGCTCTACGTGACTTCGAAGATGGGATCGATCGATGACAATAGAGGTGGTGGTTCCTATATTTATCGAAGTTCAAAAACGGCTTTGAATGCCGTCGTCAAAAGCCTCGCAGTCGATCTCGCCAGCGAAGGCTTCAAGGCGGCGGTCTTGCATCCAGGCTGGGTGCTGACGGATATGGGTGGCCCCAATGCCCTGATCGATACCGCAACCAGTGTAGCTGGCATGATGGGGGTAATCGATAGCCTCGATATTGAGCGATCCGGCAGCTTCTTTAATAACGATGGCAGTGTTATTCCCTGGTGAGACTACGGGAAGGATCAGGCGCAAGATTTTCCTGGCCATGTGTTTCTGTGCATCGATACGTCTCACCGGTCGCCGTGATAGTACAAACATGGTATGGTGGCGCCCTTTTTCTCCAGTTCCATATTTTCCCGGGCGCTATTTTTCCATAATAATGTTTTCCAGAATCATTCAGTCAACGCGGCAGCTTATACATGTCCCCGGCATAAGATCGGGACTTTCCCGGCTAATTTTGTCGATCATATTTTGCCTGTGGGCCAACAGCGCGGTGGCACATGGAGGAGTGGCCTTCGAAGAAGACCTTTGCCTGATCAGTATCGATTTCCTGCAGGCCCATTTCACCGTATACCAACCTCAGACACGATCAAATCGGGAGTACTGCGAAGACATTCCGGATGTAGCACGCGCTGTATTCGTCATGGAATATTTGCACGGGTTTCTACAGGAAATGCCCGTCGATTTTCGTATCGTCAGAGACATCAACGAAGTCGGAAAATATGCTAAGTGGGAAGACCTTGAAGCCATAACGGATCTGGAGGCGGCGACCGTCTATTATGAAGCGCCTCGAATAGAGCCAGGTGGGTACTACACAGCAAGCTATACGTTTGAAGAAAAAGGTACCTATATCGGTGTGGTAACGGCACAACACCCCACTGACGATAGAGTCTACAACGCCGTATTTTATTTCCGGGTCGGTGGCGCAGATTGGGGCACGATGCCGCTCTTTATCGCCCTGGTTATACTCCTGCAAACTGGCTACTGGTTGAGCAGTGGTGGTCTCGCACGCCTAAGACGGCGATTAGCTGGCAGTAAATATTTTCCCTGAAAAGGGGAGATTATGCTTTGGCTTTTATTGAATAAATCTTCAAGTAATTTTATTAGGGTGCCGTTCTCTTAACAGTTTGATAGTATCCAGACTTACAAATGGACTACTAAGAATCCTCTGATAACACCCATTTTCGTATTCCTGACGTTATCGATTCTGGTGATGTAGAATGAATGCCAAGATATTGAGATTAAACAAGGCCGGTATTCCTCTAAGTTGGCTGAGCCGCGAGGAAACGGCAACCCTGCTGGTTAAGGATCAGGTGATTTGGTCCCTGGGTGACACCGTGATGGAAATTCGCGGCGGCTACAATAATCGCGGCATCCAGTCCGTACTTAAGTTACCCAGTATCGTTGCCTGCGTTGGCCGGGTACACTCAGATAATTTCCATCCGCCCCTGGAAAACAAATTCCTATTTCGGCGTGACAAGAATATCTGCTTATACTGTGGCGGCCAATTTTCCGTTAGCGATCTCTCCCGGGATCACGTGCAACCACTGTCGAGAGGTGGCAAGGATAACTGGACCAACGTCGTTACTTCCTGTCGTCGCTGCAATAACCGCAAGGCCGACAGGTTGCCCGAAGAAACCAATATGGAGCTGTTGGCAATTCCCTTCGTACCCAATCAATATGAATTCCTCTACCTGTCCAATCACAATGTACTGGCCGACCAGATGGAATTTCTTAGCGCCCGATTCTCACGCCACATCAAGCTCTCCTAAATTTTCTTTCCCTAATTCGCAGCACTAAATTCATGCATAGTCCAACTCAGAATCATGTCGCAGGATTTTCCCTGTCTTTAGTCGCCGCCATGTTGTGGGGATTTCTTCCCGTGGCGATAAAAGAGCTGCTGGCCGGTATGGACGCAACAACGATCATCTGGTATCGATTCCTGGTTGCGGGCGTGGTGCTGTTCGGCTGGCTTGCCTACAAGAATACGTTGCCGCCATTAATGCGAGTCGACTCGCGCACCCGATGGTTTATGTTTATTGCCGCACTGTGTTTATGTAGTAATTATTTCCTCTTCTCCTATAGTCTCAATTTTGTCAACGGTGAAACCAGCGAAGCGGTGATTCAACTAACGACCCTGTTTCTTATTCTTGGTGGGGTGTTAGTTTATAAAGAGCCCTTCGTCGGTATTCAGAAATTTGGCACGCTGCTCATCGTAATAGGCCTGTTATTATTCTTTAACGATAGACTCGTAGAATTGGCCAGCTTCGACAACGAGGAAACTATTGGGGTGATGATTGTCGTCGTCGCAGCGATAACCTGGACCGCCTATGCTCTGTTACAGAAGAAATTACTACGCACCTTTTCTTCGGTGCAGATTCTATTTCTGATCTATGTCGTTTCGATCCTGATATTGCTGCCTTTTATTAGCCCGGGTAGTTTGTTGCAGTTCACCCGGCTCCAGATCTGGTTGCTGGTATTTTGCTGCATCAATACCTTGATTGCCTACGGCTGTTTTGCCGAGGCGATGAACATCTGGGATGCCTCGAAAGTGAGCGCGACCCTGGCGCTCGCGCCCCTGTTCACGATTGGCTCCCTGAAACTTGTGGTGATTTTCAATCCGGACTATGAGTTCTCGGATCGCCTGGGTTTTCTTGCGCTGGGCGGCGCGCTACTGCTGGTGATTGGTTCAGTGCTGACCGCGCTGATGCCGGCGCTCAAGCAGCGTAGACTGGATGCCGCGGCGAAAGCCGCCGCATCGGCAGAGTAAATGCAAGGGCCGTTGACTATCGAGTTGAAATGTTAAAAAATCGCTGTCTGTGGTCAACTATGTGTATTCAAAATTAGAAAAACAGCACTAATCGGGAATCACCATGAAACTATCTAGATCGCTTGAAGTCTGTATCGCCGTTATCATCCTGGCCTGCGCCGGGTCCGGAATCGCTGATGTAAGCCGCATCGAAGTGACCAGCCGGGAAACATTGTCAGATTCGGCGGTGAATTTTAGCTACGAGGCCATCAATGGGGTGCTGTATTTCACCATCAATCCCTCCGATCCAGCCAATGCCGCCATTACCGACATCAGTCATGCCCCCGTGAATGCGGCCGGTATGGTTGAATTTTCGGCCGACTTCAAAATGCTGGTGCCGTCCTCCGCTATCGCCAATGGGGGTCTGCTCTACAATGTCAACAATCGTGGCGGTAGTTCCTTTCCCCCGGAAAGATCACTGGCACATCCCCTCAGCAAAATGGGTTTTACCTATCTGGCGACAGGCTGGATCAATGAATTGTCGCCGCGGGATGGACGCTTGCGATTGCACGCACCCATTGTTGGGTCCATTGACCAGCCAATTACCGGACAGGTGCGCTATGAGGTCAGCGTTGGACGCGAATCCAACGAGGTGAATATTGCTGGCGGCGGACACCTCGCCTATGAGCCAACGGCAGTAGGCTTACGGGATGCGAGCCTGAGTCGGCGACTGTATCAGGATGATCCCCGTGTGCCGGTGGAAAGATCTCAATTTGAGTTAAGCGTGCAGCCCGAGCGAGACAGCAATCAGCCGATCGTCACGCTTGAGCTGCAGGACGGATTCCAGCCCGGTTATCTCTATGAACTCATCTACGAAGCCAAGAACCCGGTGTTGGCCGGAGCCGGCATGGCGGGCATTCGCGACATGGTGTCTCTGATTCGCTTCGGTGGCGACGCCAGCCGCGAACTGGATCAACTGGGCCTGCCCGCAATAGGCAACACCGTGGCCTGGGGCAACTCCCAGAGCGGACGCCTGCTGCGCCAGTTTTTGTACGACGATTTTAATGCGGATCTGGCAGGGCGCAAGGTATTCGATGGCGTCATTCCCGTCATTGCCGGCAGTGGCTATGGCATGTTCAACAACCGTTTCGCCATGCCCACACGCACCAATGGCCAGCATTCGAATCACCTGTATCCGAACGACCTGTTTCCGTTTACCTATGGTGACAGCACCGACCCCTTTAGCGGTCGCACCGATAGCGTATTGGGAAAAGCGAAAGCCTCAAATACCGTGCCCAAGTTGATGCATGTCCAGACTTCCAATGAATATTGGGTGCGAGCCGGCTCGCTGCCCCACACCAATCCCGAGGGCACCGCAGACGCCGTATTGCCGGACCAAGTGCGGTTCTACACCATTGGCGGCTCCCAGCATGGATCCGGGAATGGTATGCCCAGGGAGGCGAGTTCAGGACAGTTGCCACCCAATCCGAATATGTGGGCGCCGATTGCAGACTCCCTGCTGGTAGCCATGTATCACTGGGTCGCTGACGACGAACAACCACCGGCGTCCCGGTACCCGAAAATATCCGACGGCAGCCTGGTTCCAAGCCATACAGAAAAGGGCATCAACCGCGACGCCTGGAATCGCTTGAGCGGCATCAATCACCCCTCGGCAAACTACGCGCCGAGCTATGTGGATTATGGGGATCGATGGTTGCAGCAGCGGATTATCGACAAGCATCCCGTGAGTTCGGCCAAGCACTACCGTGCCTTGGTGCCGGCGGTGAATATTGACAACAATGACTTTGCCGCCAGCACCGTGTTGCCGCCATTAACACAGATACCCCTTGCCACTTTTGTGCCCTGGAATCTACGTGCAGCAGCCACCGGTGCCGAAAATTCACTGGCGCGCCTGTCGGGCAGCTATATTCCTTATCCGGCCAACACCGCCAGCGCAGTGCAGTCGCGAGATCCACGCAGTTCTATCGCGGCGCTGTACAAGTCATTCGATGACTATCTAGCCAAGTATGAGGCGGCCACAGACAGCTTGATAGAAGAGGGTTATCTCCTGCCTGACTTCAAAGCGCTGTTTATGGATATCGCCCGCGGCAACGGGGCAGTGTTCGAGTAAGACAGCAATTCCTGGAGGTCTCGTGCAATGGGGCTGATTGCGTGAGACCCCGCTCCTCGATGCGCCGACCTTATCGCAGGTCAATTCCGTATTCCAGATAAGCCTTCATGCACATCGCCATATGCTGCCAGCCGCCGCAGTTGTCGTGTGAGCCTTTGAGGCCCTCTGCATTGGTTTTCCAGCCAGATTCGCTGATGCTCAGCATGGTGCTATTGTCATCCAGTGCTTCGAATTCCATACAGAGCAGCACATCATACGCCTCGTCTGTGGTTTTCTTCCATTGCCTGGAATCGATTATCATCTCGATTAGTTCGTTGACCCTGATAGTTTTTACTGTGATGGGACCATCGCCGTAGCCATCCCAGGTCCATATCACCTCCTCTCCGGCGATGAGGTCGCTGCTGGCCTCATTGGTGAAGTAATTGGTCATGATTTCACGGGAGACTACCGCGTTAAATACCTCTGCTATAGGCTTGTTGATACGGGTTCTTATTGTGTAATTGCGTGACATTCTTCTCTCCAGGCTTGCTATATGTTATATAAATATAACATAATAACTCCATGGTCAAGCGTCCACTACAAAATAAAGCCGATGCTCAGGATGAACTGGTCATCAAGTCCATCGCCAGTGCCGATCGTCGGCGCATTCTCGATCTGCTACAGGATGCGCCCCACACTACCGGCGCCATTTGCGCAGAGCTGCCGTGGCTGAATCGTTGCACCGTCATGCAACATATCGCGGTGCTAGAAAAGGCCCGCTTGATTATTACCAGGAAAGAAGGACGTAAGCGCTGGAATTATCTCGACGTCAGCCCCCTCCAGCATTTCCACGAACGCTGGATTAAGGCCTACTCCATGCCCTCCGCCAGTCTTCTGAGCAAACTACGCAGAGACCTGGAGGGCTATTAACCACGGCTAGTCATCACCGGCGATCTCGAACGAGACCTTCGGCAGCCGCGGTAGTGTGCACTGATGAGCAGCAGTGTCATAAGTCACTGCGGTGGGGTCTTCACCGCCGCGCAAATTCATGAAACTTTCCTCACCGTTATTGGCCAGGCAGACAATCTTGTCGCCGCTGCCACCGGCCCTGATCAGGCCGTCCCAGACAATATTCGGTGTATCCATGCCGGTTACCGCGTGCCATGCCGCCAGTGCCTTGTGTCCAGGCACGGTGCCGCCACCGCTGAACTCGTTGTCATGGATGTAAATTTTTTCGGGATAGGCATCGTAGTTGGGGTCATCGATGGTACGCCCCCCGAGGACGAAACTGTAGATCATCAGGTTGACGCTATTATTGTCTGCAAACCGATTTTCGAAAACTTCGATATCGTCGTTGGCAAGCACCAGCAGCCCGGTCCCCGGGGGCACGTTGCCGACGATATTCCCTGCCGGCGCGAAGTTCGGCGTATTGTTTTCGAATATCTGGTTGTTGAATATGCGGGTGGCCCGACCTCCCTGAACTTCCAGATTGGGTAGATCGAAAACCAGGATGCCGCCGGTGTTGTTAGTGGCGATGTTGTTGTAGACATCGGCATAGGTAGAGTTCTCTATCTCGATACCGGCAACATTGTATTCCGCCCTGGAGTTACGGACGATGATCTGGCTGGATTGCCCCACATAAATACCGGCGTCGGAGGCGCCGATGGCTACCGACCCTTCGATCAACACATTGGTGCATTGCACGGGATAGATGCCATAGGCCCCATTCTCAGTCAGGGCGCCGCCGGTCCATTCGGTGCGTACCCGCCGAATGATGACGTTGGTGCTTTCGTTGATCTTCAAGGCATCACCCACCGTATCTTCTATGGCCAGATCTTCGATGGTGAAGTCATCCGCTGTTACCAACAGGCCCTCGGCGCCCTGTACCTGGTTCTTGAAGGACAGGATCGACACATCCATGCCGGCGCCGCGTAGCGTAACCCCAGGCACATTCAATGACAGGCTGCGGGTGAATTCGTGTACCCCGGCAGGCACTTCGATGACATCTCCGGGCTGGGCGTTGATAAGCTGGGTCTGAAACGACTCTTCGAAGCTGAGTTCGGGCACTGGCGGCTCCGACTCGCCACAGGCAATCAGCAGCGCTGTGAGTGAAAGTGCTACGGCCAGTTTGAGAAGGCTGGTTCTAATTATCATACTAAGGCTCACTTTTCTGGTTTCTGACAATTGTGTCTATGATGACACGAATCTGTATTTCTCGACATCCTTCGGCACTGTATCGTGATCCAGGCTAATTGCGGGAGACGACTTCGTACATCCAGGTAGATCCGCTGCTGACCGATGCATCGCTGGCGAGCCCGCCGGCGCCGTATTTGCGACCAAATTCACTCAGAACCGGAATGACTTCGGCACCGCTCATGATTCTCTGTAGACGCTGCTCATAGAGCCTGCCATCGATTCTAAGGATAATGCGATCGTCATTCTCGAGGTAGTGCGGCCACTGTTTCCAGATCGCACCGTAGCCGGTGTTCATGTAGCCACTCACCAGGAACAGCCGTCTCTCATGCACCGCCAGCCAGACGGTACGTGACTGCGCCGGATCCATGGTTTGAAACTCCAGTGTCGAGCGGTCAGTGAGGAAGGACCAGTCGGCAGGCACGGTTGCGAGCTCACCGGTCTTAAAGGGTCCGCCAGACAGGATTTCCAGAGGGCCGTCATGAAAGCGCATGCTGAACAAAAGCAGTCCAATTGCCAGCGCCAGCACGCCGACGATGATTCCAAACCATTTCAATATTCGCTTCATGTTTGCTCCGGCAGTTTGGTAGCGAGCCAGTTTCCGGGTTCGCAGATTAGCAAACTCCTAAAGTAATCATTCTGTAGTGGATTATCTAGCCCCGAAGTAAAAATCCACTGGATATTTGATCAGCGGCTCCCTAATCTGATTGATACCGCCGTTGATCCAGGTACTGGCGAATCTTCCTTAGCTCTTGCACCTGCTTCTCAATCTTGGCGGCAGGAAATTGCTCCGCAAATTCCTCAAACAGTGGCGCCTCAGCGGCAATCGCCTTATTCCTCAGAGCTTGACCCCTGCGCGTAATTGTCACCCGTTTCTTGCGGCCGCTAGACGCATCCGGTTCGATGTTGACCAGTCCCTTGGCTGCCAGCTTCTTCAGGGTATTGGTCATCGCTCCACCGGTAACCTGAAACGCAGTTGCCAGGCGGCCGGGCGTCGCCTCAGTATCGACTCTATGGAACCAATTGAGTACTCCAAACTGGGAGTTCGTCAAATTTTGAGGAAGATTGCGTTCAAACATGGACGATGTCAGTTGCGAGATTATGCCGATTTCATTAAAAAACCCAAATATTATCGCGTCTGCATCCACCCCTTTACTGCGCTGCTTCACATCAGTTTCCCCTCGTTTTGTCTGAGCATTCATTCTACCCGCAAATAATTTAACACTAAACATTTTAATATTAAACTATTTAACGTTAAAATATTCATCAATTCGATTGGAGGGATTGACAATGAAGTACATTTATTGGTTTGTGGGCCTCTTGCTGGGGCTGGCCTTTATCCTTGTCGGGTTACCGCAAATTGCATCAGAGCGAGTTGAGGTTGTGGATCTACACACCACGGACGTAGACGGTGAGGCAGTGAACACGCGGCTGTGGATTGTAGACGACGGCGGTTACCAGTATCTCCGGGTCGGCGCCGATGGCTCTGGCTGGTTTAGCCGACTGCGGGCTAATGGCAAATTTCAAGTGACCCGAAACGGCACTACCTCCTCCTATACAGCGGTATTGAGAGAAGACAAGGCCGACACGATTAACCAGTTGATGCAGACGAAATACAGTTGGGGAGATTCGGTCATGGCAGCCATGGTCGGCGGCAGGGAGGGAGCGATACCAGTCGAGTTACACCCATCGGACTAACGCGTTCGAAACCACGGCCCTTGGCAACCGTGGCCCGTCTCGACACTAGCTCAGCCGCGCAAGCACGATCGTGGTTAAATTCCAATTCGGCTTAAACTATTGATCAGTTCCCTGATAATCTTCTCGGCGACCGGATGAGATGCGGCGAAAACCGCTTCCAGTGCGATGGCATCATCCAGAACGGTGTTTTCGTCGCTGTCGACCGCTGGGTCCACTAGGTCCCCGATGTTTGATTCCAGCGTCCTGACGCTTGCTAACAGCGCCTCATCGACGCCGTCGGTGCGTTGCAGTTCTCCCCGTAGTTCTTCCAGGAGTTCCTTGATTCGTTGCTCACTCATTACCCGCTTCCTTCTAACTACGATGACTGCGATTCAATTCCCCATACCCACGCGCTTATAGCGCGCCACGGGTAAAACTGAAAACCTCGGTGTTAAGGCTACCATCGGATTGTCTCAATTTCAGTTCGACCCTGAGTTGATCTGGGGTAATCAATTCGTAACTCAAACCGCCGAATACCGCTTTATTCCCAGAGACCGAAACCAGGGAGAAGGTAACGTGATCATCCTTCTCTTCCCAGCCACTAAAGTCGGGGTTGAAGTGTTTTAGTCGCAAAACAAACTTGCCATCAACTTCACTGATCTCAATAAACTCGGTGAAGATTAATTCCGAGTCGGCGGATTGTTTGAAAATCCCAAACATGCGGCCATCGGCAGGTGGCATCCACATCTCTTCGGAGACGCCACCGAAACCGGTACCTTTCCAGACGCCAGTAAGGAAAGCGAAGTCCGAGATCGACGGCTTGTCAGCCTGTCCGAAGGCATTGGGAATAAGCAGAATAGCAATAAACAGGCTTGCGAGTGTTCGAGGGCTAGCCATCGCAACCTCCCGGTTTCAAATCTTGATTCGACATCGCATTTTGACTCAAGCGCAACCGGGTTGCCATGCCTCTTGCGCTTTTTTGACCCTCTTCAGGCTGAGAAGAAGGGGCTGTGGCCAGGGCAGGATTCTGCTCAGGAGACTACTCCGGCCACGGCGCGGATGCGATGGTTCTCACTATCCGTCACATAGACCACACCGGCATGCACCACTACGCCATGGGGCCGGTTGAGCATACAGCTCAGGGGCCTGCCGTCGGGTCCATCGCCACGCGCTCCAGTTCCCAATATCGTATCAATAATCCCACTGCCCAAAGCCAGACGACGAATCACATGATTCTCTGTGTCTACTATGTACAGGCTATGGTCCGTAGCCGAATAGGCAATACCCTTGGGTCCGTTGAAGCTGGCATCGATGGCAGCACCGCCGTCACCACTATAGCCCTTCATGCCAGTCCCGGCGATTCGCCGCAGCGAGCTACCTTGGAGATCGAGTCGATAGACAGCATTACCCTCTCTGAGCACCAGGTAAGCATTGCCGTCAGGGTCAGTACACAGGGAACGAGGACCCAGCAGCGGTGTGCCGGACAAGGGGCCGCTGTCTGGCGTGGCGACGCGCTCACCGGTGCCGGCCAGGGTGGTGATGATGCCAGATTCCATGTCGATGGAACGCACGCGGCTATTGCCTATATCGCAGATCAAAAGATTGCCGCTGGCATCGAAGGCGATGCTGTGTGGCTGTCTAAGCTGTGCCGCGCTGGCGGCTCCCCCATCTCCCGAGTAGCCTGCTTCAGTGGTGCCGACAAGCGTCGACACGATGCCGGTAATACCATCGATGCGACGGACCGTGTGAGAGTCCCGTTCCACCACGAATAGATGACCGTCCGCATCGAAGCGAATCTCATGTGGCGCCGCGAACGAAGCCCGCAAGGCCGGACCGGCATCGCCGCTATATGCGCTCTCACCACTGCCCGCGATGGTAGTCAGCCGCCCCAAGCCCAGCTCCAGGCGCCGGGTACGACCCGTATTCACCTCACAGAAATACAGCGCTCCATCGGGACCGACCACTACACCATAAGGATTGTTGACCGGGGTCGCTGTAGCAGGGAGGCCGGCAGATCCTTCAGTTTCATAACCGGCTACACCAGTACCGGCGACAGTAGTGACACTAGTTTGTTGGGCTCGGCTGAAGCGGGGGATGGCGAATGCAGATGCAGCGCCCAGCACGGTATGGATGAAATTGCGTCTTAGCAAGGATTGACTCCTTCCGTATGGGTAGGGGGCTAGGGATCAGCCGTCCCTGTCTGTCGTCAGGCTGACAAATTAGTATTGTTTTTTACCTCAGTCCCCAATACTCTCATATTCCTGAGGTGTGAATATAATAAGTTGGCCCGAGATTAGCGGTTGATCACCCCCAGAGCCCCCGAGGAAAGAACCAGAGGATTAAACCATGTGCGATGAAGATACCCAAAGAGATGTAGAGAAATTCTTGAATCAGTCGGGAGAGATGTCACGACGTAAATTTGGCAAACTCTCCGCTGCCGTAGGCCTGGCCGTATTGCTGCCACCGGTTGCAAACGCACAGGCCGTTACCGAAACCGATGTGGAAGTAGCGACCGCCGATGGTGTGGCTGACTGCTACTTCGTCCACCCATCCAGCGGCAGTCATGCCGCAGTTATCATCTGGCCAGATATTCTTGGCCTGCGCCCGGCCTTCCGAGCCATGGGCAAACGCCTGGCGCAATCAGGCTATTCCGTACTGGTGGTAAATCCATTCTACCGCGATGCCCGATCGCCGGTGGTAGAAGAGGGTGCCAGCTTCGGAACCCCGGAAGTTCGCAATCATGTTCTGCCGATGGCGCGCAACCTCAATGCCGACACGCATTTTACCGACTCCCTGGCGATGGTGAGCTGGCTGGATCAACAAGGCGCAGTGGATACCAGCCGTAAGATCGGCACTACCGGTTACTGCATGGGCGGTCCGATGGTCATGCGTAATATGGCGGCGGTACCCGGTCGCATGGGTGCTGGCGCTACCTTCCACGGTGGTGGTCTGGCCACGGATGCCGATAATAGCCCCCATCTGCTAATCCCAGCCATGAGAGCATCGATGCTGCACTGCGTTGCCGAGAATGATGACGAGAACGATCCTGAGGCTAAGGACACCCTCAGACAGAGTTATGCCGCCGCCGGCATATCTGCGGAGATCGAGGTGTACGAAGGGACACTTCACGGCTGGTGTCCACCGGACTCTCAGGTTTACAACGAAGTCCAGGCGGAACGAGCCTGGAGTCGATTGCTGAACTTGTTTGAGACGGCGTTGGCCTAGGTTTCAGCCGGGGATGTCGGAGCGACAAACCGACCTCCCACGTATTCGCCGCTGAATCCCCTCGATTCAGCACCGGCCTGGAACCCACGCCAGTGCTGAACGCAGGGGAGCCGGAGCGTTGTGTCCTTATGCACCTGGAGAACATAAACCTGAAGTAGCTAATTCTATTGAATCGTGACTACCAAAAAGGAGGGTTGCCATGTCCAGCAAATCCACTGGCTGCCAACGCCGATGTTTGGCGAGACTAATTTTTCACCACTTGCTGGCCTTGCTTGCCTGGTGTGCGATAGCCATCCCGGCTTTGGCCCAACACGTCAATGACAGGCCCGGATCGCCCGAGGAATGGCGCTATATCGGTGGCGACGCCGGGCACACTCGTTCCACGCCCCTGGACCAGATCGATGCAGCGAATTTCGAGAATCTGGAAGTCGAGTGGAGCTGGAGCGACAGTAGTTTCGGCACCACACCCCCCCGCGCCACCCCGGTGTATGCAAACGGCAAGCTCTTCACCGTCGCCGGTGCCCGCCGCCACGTGGTGGCGATAGATCCCGTTTCCGGAGAGACCCTGTGGACATTTCGGGAACCGAACACCTTTCGTTGGGAATACTCCATGCGGGCAGCCTGGGGCAAGGGCGTGGCCTATGCGGAAATAGATGGCAGGGGAGTAGTTTTCATCATCACCCCGGCCTTTTTCCTCTATGCACTGGATGCCAACACCGGTGCGCCATTGGAGAATTGGGGATCTCCGGTCCCATTGACGGATTTTCCCCAAACCGGTGTTGTCGATCTACTTCCTGACTTAATTTCAGATTGGGGTCCATGGCTGGATTCCGGTCAGAGCTATGACCCGGACATCGGTATTCCACTGGAGCTTGGCTATATTACCAACTCATCACCGCCCATCGTCGTTAACGGCACCGTCATAGTCGGCAATTCTGCGGAGCAGGGTTATAACCAGACCAGGCAGGAGAATGTACCCGGCGATATTCTGGCCTACGACGCCAGAACTGGTGAGTACAAGTGGAAGTTTCACGTGATTCCGCGACCCGGCGAGGTAGGCAACGAGACCTGGGAAAATGATGCCTGGTCCTATACCGGTGACGTCTCTTCCTGGGCACCGTTGTCAGCCGATCCCGAGCGGGGCATCGTCTACATACCAACCAATGCGGCCACAATCGATTTTTATGGCGGCTTTCAGCCCGGAGATAACCTCTTCAGTGCCAGCCTGATCGCGCTCGATGTAGCCACCGGTGAGCGCCGTTGGCACTTCCAGATGGTGCATCACGATGTCTGGAACAACGACACCCCCACCGCACCCTTGTTGATGGATGTCACGGTAGATGGACGTGTAGTCCCCGGCGTATTCCAGGCCACCAAGCAGGCGTTTCTCTATTCCTTCAACCGGGAAACCGGCGAGCCTATATGGCCCATCGTGGAGCGGGCGGTGCCACAGTCGGAAGTACCCGGCGAGCAGCTGTCTCCAACCCAACCTTTTCCCACCAAGCCGGCCCCCTATGACATACAAGTCCTGAACGAGGACGGTTTAATCGATTTCACACCGGAATTGCGGGCCGAGGCGCTGGAAATTGTTTCCGAATATCGGCTGGGGGGCATCTTCAATCCACCGATGCAAAAGGACAACCCCCAGGGTTTGATCGGTTCGGCCTGGTGCCCGGGAGAACTGGGTGGCACCAATATCACCGGACCCCCGGCGGCAGACCCATCTACCGGCATCATCTATACCATCTCACGCACTAATTGTGGCTGGCGCACAATCGTACCTGGGGAAGAACGGGACCTGCTGTTGGAGCGGCCAACCGGCACCACCATCGCCGACTACGCGGTTGGCCTGGGCACACCCAATGGCGTACGAGGCCCCCAGGGCCTACCACTGGAGAAGCCGCCCTATAGCCGAATTACTGCAATCGATCTCAATACCGGGGATCACTTATGGTGGATTCCCAATGGCGGCACGCCGCGATTCGTTCAGCAACACCCTGCGCTACGGGGCATCGATATTCCACCCACCGGAAATATCAATCACTCGGCCCTGATGGTGACCCCGGGGATGTTATTACACACGGCTATTGGTGACGATGGCGTAACGCCCTATCTGTTTGCGATAAACAAGGCGACCGGTGAAAGGCTGGGGAGTGTGGAATCGCCTGGTCTCGGCATGTACGGCTTGATGTCATACATGCACGATGGCAAACAGCGCATCATCTTGCAGACACCGGGACAATTAGTGGCATTCAGCCTGCCTGACTAACGAAAAAATTGGACGAACGAAAAAATGGACAAATTAGTGGGGACAAATTAGTGCGGACAAATTAGTGGACACCCACAAAATATGATTTGTGGGTGTCCAATTTTGCACTACACACCAGACTCAGTAATTGATGGAGGAATCAGCCATTAACCTCCGCCACATTCTGGGGTAAGGACTAGCCAGGGAAACAACATGATGAACCGACGCCAATTTACCCTGGGCGCCACCGCTGGCGCCGTGTCCGTAGCTGCGACTGGCTTTAAGCTCTCAACCTTTGCCGCCGGCACCCCCACACAGGACGCTCTCATCATCGATGCGATGGGGGAGATTCGGGAGGTTTATACTGATGAGCTGTGCCTGGAAATGATCGATTCAGGCCTTAATGCCGTCACTGTCACCCTTTGTGACCCGAAGTCCTTCGAGGCAGAGGCCTATGAATGGGCGATTGACGGCGTGCTGGAGTATGACCGCCTCATCGCCAAAGAGTCTGCGTTCTGGATGAAGGCGACGGCGGTTGATGATATTCACAAGGCGCGCGAGCAGGGTAAAATCGCATTGTTCTATCTGTTCCAGAATTCGACTCAGTTCGGCAAGGATGTCGATAACGTGGATGTATTCTATGGCCTCGGTGTGCGCTCCAGCCAGATCACTTATAACTACCAGAACTGGGCCGGGGCCGGCTGCAATGAGCTCAATGGATCGGGATTAACGGTATACGGCCACGAACTCGTCGAAAAGATGAACAATGTCGGCATGTTGATCGATCTGTCTCACGCCAGCATGGGGACTATGGCCGATACCATCGCCGCATCGAGCGCCCCCGTCATCATTTCTCATTCATGCTGCAAGGCGCTGTTTCAGCATAACCGCAATACCACAGATGAGAATATTCGAGCGATAGCGGACAAAGGGGGCCTCTTCGGCGTCACCCAGATGCGGCCGTTCATGACCCAACAGATCGACGATGCGGTGCACTTCTACTACCAGCACATCGAACATGCCATCAATGTAGGTGGAATTGATCACGTCTGTATCGGCAGTGATCGGGATCACCGCCGGCTGGTGTTGTCGGAGGAATACCTGGAAGAGCTGCAACGTGAAGAAGGTGAGAACTTCGATCGCTCACAGTGGCCACTGTACTTCGAGGAATTGAATGGGCCACGCCGGATGGAGACCATCTGGGA
>CAJXIY010000013.1 GCA_913054495.1 uncultured Gammaproteobacteria bacterium
CGGATCGGAAAAACTCTTGAAGGTGTTTTCAGTCAACACATTACCGATGTCGCCACTAAGTTTCGCCCGGGTAAATTCATGACCGATAATTTCGATGCCGGCAGGAAATGCCTGGTTACCGTGGGCATGATCGAAATGGTAGTGGCTGTTAACCAGATAGCGAACCGGTTTATCGGTGATCACCTGTAGCGAGTCAAGTAGTGCCCTGGCGGCGGCGGGGGTGACGTGGGAGTCAACTACCAGGGTGTCAAATTCGCCCACCAGCACCATGGCGTTACTCATGGTGTAAATAGATCCGGTGCCGGTGGCAAACCAGACGCCGTCGGCAACCTCGATGAATCGATGGGTATCGGATTCGACCACCCTATCCTGCGCCAGAGATTGCACTGGTATCAGCAACACGCAAAGCAGGCTGGAAAAAATAGAAAAACGGGCTATTCTGGTTTTCATCTGAACTGGCTCTCCTGATCTTGTTTGACGAATTACCCGCTGGTAACTCGATATTGTTATTAAACTTGTTATTGCGCGATGGCGCTAGTCTGACGTTCTGTGAAATCGCCGCGATCGGGCACCGCATAGAAACCGAAATCTTCAGTAACCTTATCTTGGCATCGATCGTCTAAATCAACATGGAGACGAATTGCTATGGGACCACAGGGAAAAGGCACACTAACCTAGCGCTAAAAGTCTGTAAAGGACGTCGTGCTTAGAGATCAAAAATTAGTTAAAACCACCAATTATTAACCCGATCGCGCGGAGAGAATAACCTTATATCATTGATTTTATTAATTTAAGTAGGTTGGCAAGATAATTGCTTAAGAAGTAACAAGACAAACCAGCGAGGCAAATTAGCCTGAATTTTTCCCAGAACAAGACAGGCAGCAGAGACAACAGAGGATAAAATAATGCGAGCGATTAACCCCAAGATTCGATTAAGCACTGCGACACTGATAGCCATGGTGCTGGGCAGCTATCTTTACTCGGCTTCTGCGGATGCGGCCGAGATGCGGGATATCTCCAGGGTAAACCGCGGTATCCACGTGTCTGCCGAGGAGCGGGTGGGAGATATTTCGTCGGTAAATGGCGGCATAGATCTGGCCGGGGGTGCCACTGCCCGGGAACTGAGTACCGTCAACGGCGGTATCGATCTGGATGACAATATCACCATCGAGTACGCCGAAACTGTCAATGGTGGCATCCGGGTCGGTGAGAATGTCACCGTGAGTGGATCTCTGGAGACTGTAAACGGCGGTATTCGCACGGGTGCGGGCACGGTTGTCGAAAATCGAGTGCGAACCGTAAACGGCAAGATTCAACTGAGAAACACCACGGTTGGGGAAAACGTCGTGACATCGAACGGTGATATTAGCTTCCGTAATGGCAGCATCGTTAACGGAGATTTACTGGTGGCGAATGGTCGCAGCAACTGGTGTAGCCGCCTGTGGAGATCCCATCGTCGACACATGAATATTACCATCGACGCAAGCTCTGCGGTGCGAGGCGACATTCACCTGTACCGCGAAGTCGACCTGTATATTGACGACGCCGCAGAAGTCGGTGAGATCATCCGTCACTACTAGGCGCTTGTAAACCGGCGACGCAATCAGGCAATCTCTTGTCGGTTTTACTTATTACATTCTCTTCATTACAAATGCGTGGTGATTTCTGAACGCATGGCATCTATCCGGTCTTAGCGACGAGATCAACTTTTTCAGCTTTTTCCCGTAACAGAAATTTCTGCACTTTCCCGGTCGAGGTCTTCTCGATGGGACCGAAACAGACTTTCTTCGGAATCTTGAATCCTGCCAATTCTTCCCGGCAATAGCTAATCACCTCGGCAGCCGTCATTTCCTGACCTGCTTTAAGACAGACGAAGGCACAGGGGACTTCACCCCATTTTTCGTCGGGACTGGCAACCACCGCGGCTTCGAGAATCTTGGGATGTTTAAATAACACCGACTCCAGCTCCAGCGAGGAAATATTTTCACCGCCGGAGATGATGATGTCTTTCGATCGATCCTTGATCTGGGTATAGCCGTCTTCATGCCACACCGCCAAGTCGCCGGAATGGAACCAGCCGCCGGCGAAGGACTCCTGTGTCGTCTTCGGGTTCTTCAGATAGCCCTTCATCACCAGATTACCGCGCATAAATATTTCCCCCATGGTTTTCCCGTCCTGGGGAACCGGCTCCAGTGTTTCCGGGTCCGCTACCATCAACTCGTCCTGCAAGGGAGCACGAACACCCTGCCTGGCCACCATTTCGGCACGATCATCGACACTGAGTTCGGCCCACTCGTCCTTCGGTGCGCACACCACACAGGGGCCATAGGTCTCGGTGAGACCGTAGACATGCGTCACATTGAAGCCCATGTTTTCCATGCCGGCGAGCACCGCAGCCGGCGGCGCCGCGCCTGCGGTCATCACATTAACCTGCTGCTCGATGCCCTGCTTCATATGATCTTCGGCATTAAGTAATGTATTAAGCACCACTGGCGCGCCACAGAAGTGAGAAACATTGTGCTTCTTGATGGCATCGAAGATAGCCTGATCCCGAACGTGGCGCAGGCACACACTGGTCCCGGTCACGGCGGCGAGGCTCCATGGGAAACACCAGCCATTGCAATGGAACATGGGCAGGGTCCACAGATAAACAGGATGCGCCGTCATGTTCCAGCATAACACATTTGATATGGCGTTTAGATAGGCCCCACGATGGTGAAAAACCACGCCTTTCGGGTCGCCGGTGGTGCCTGAAGTGTAGTTGAGAGAAATCGCCTGCCACTCATCTTCGATCTGGAAACAGCGATAGTCATCGTCGCCACTAGCGATGAATTCGTCGTAATTTTTTTCGCCCAACAGCTCGCCGCCTTCAAAATAGGGATCGTCGATGTCGATAACCAACGGCTTGTTGTCTACTAATTCCAATACTTTTTTTACTGTGTCGCTATACTCTCTATCCGTGAACAAAACCCTGGTCTCGGCGTGCTCCAGAATAAAGGCAATCGCCTTGGCGTCAAGCCTGACATTCAGCGCATTGAGCACGGCGCCCGTCATCGGCACGCCGAAATGTGCCTCGAAGGTCTCCGGCGTATTGGCTCCCATGAACGACACCGTATCGCCCTTGCCGATGCCTATTTTTTGCAAGGCTGACGCCAGCAAACAACAACGCTTATATGTTTGAGCCCAGGTAATTTCCGAATCGCCATGAATGATGGCGATACGGTCGGGACAGACCCGGGCACTTCTCTCGATAAAACTCAGGGGCGTTAAATGGGCGAAGTTAGCTGGATTTTGATCCAGGGATTGCTCGTAAATATTATCAGTACTCATATCTCACTCTAATGCTCGGTGTCTGTGCTCGACACAGTTTAGCCGAATTATCCCGGCTCACCACCGACATAACAGATCTCAACTGCAGGCAGAGGGCTTACATGGAATCCATGTCTCCGGCAGTAAGCCACCAACGACCATATAGGGAAGCTGCGCTGGGGCCGGGATTCCAACTGTTACAGGGTATCTCAATACCCAATTCATTCACAATCGCGCCATCCAGCATGATCCTGGACAGGCAGCCCCTGGTAATCCACATCTTCAGGTCCTGGGTCTGGGCAGACTCCCCGAGCGCCTGATTTAACGCGGAAATTGCCGGTGACACGGCGTCCAGTGGACAGATCAGATCCATTATCAGAGTGTAGCCATCCCTGTCCTTGAGGATTGCAATGGCCAGGGGCAGATGGGAAATCGAGTCCAGAATAGACACGCAGCGATACTGTTTATCCCTGGCAGATGGATGTTCGAAGTATCGATAGTGAATGTAAGCCCAGTCCCGGACGCCGATGATGTTGTCCTCGCAGTCAGCGCGCATCGCCTGCCAGAGACTATCTAGTTGCAAGCGCTGCGCACAGTCTGTCAGATCGAGAGCAGCCAGGGAATAGGCAGAATTCTGCGTCGGCCCGTCACTGCGGGGATACAGCACTTCGACGAAATCGTCGGTTTTTTCATACAGCCCTAAGCGAATGGCGATGTTCATCGCCTTCTGGTTTGGAAATCCAAATCCAAGCAGATGCCTGACGGTGTTGCCTATCTCTCGCTCCAGAAAAGTCGCCGCCACTTTAAAAAACAGGCTGCTCTTGCCGTACTGCCCGCGGATTTCTGGCAACACCATCACATCGCATACCTGGATAGCCATAGCGGCAGCACCGAAGTAGTAAATATGCCGTGGCGCCCCGCCGTAGTGTGCAACGATAGCACCATCTCTGGTGGGCTTGGCCACCACACATTTTCCATCGACTTGCATGTACTTCCAGCGCCAGATGTCGGCATCGAAATCGACCCCAAAGCTTTTCTGAAACAGATCCGCGATTTCCAGCGGGTCGAATGAGTCTATGTCCGCGTATTCAGCCTCCGCATATTCGCCTTCAGGCCTAGTCATCATGGAGAACTGAAAGAGACGGAAGCAGCGCCTGCGACTCTCAAATTCAGCCACGGCGTTCAACAGTTCCTGGGCACAGGAATCGAAATCCGTATCACCACCCTGGGCTGGCCCATCGAGATTGCGAGGGCGTGCATTCAACAGCGCACCGAGTTGGCGCGCAGACGCTATTGCGCTGGCAGTAAGATCTAGTTCCTCAATCAGTTCCAGGCCTAAACGTCGAGACAGCTGCCGCAGGGAACTCAGATTTGCCAGTGCGGATAGTTCTATCGCCGAATCGTCGTCCAGAAACTCGCCGAAGAGTAACAGCTTCCCATTCGGATTCAGCAATTGACGCGACTTGCTGAGCACGGCCAGTTGCTCGAGATACACAATCGAACCCTCGATGACGATGACATCAAAGTTTGATTCGGCTTTTAAATCCAGGATACTGGCAGTCGATATCTGTGCGGCTGCAGAGATTTCCTCGGCAACTTTGTCCAGGCTGTGTCCGACGAGAAGCACAGTCGAGTCGGTGTTGACGAGGCGCTGCACCCGTTCAACCAGCAGTGATGAAAACCGCTGCCCTGCGAGCTCCATCGCCTCCACCGGCTCTCCGCTGCGGCTGGCGGCAGTTTCACGGGCGAGGTGCTGGTCGACGTCATGCCCATGCAGACCCTTCCGGTATAAACCCAGACGCAGAAACTCCACCGGGCTGAGCTTTAGCTCCAGCGCCCTGTCGACCAAGCTGTGTATTGGCGAAAAGGATTCAGCGTTCATCGCGCGACCCAGGCTTGCGGCCTGGATTCCGGGAATCTGCCGGGTAATGACTGCCTGGATGCCTGCTGCTTAACTGATTCAAGCCTATCGCGTCCTGGCTGCGCTCAACGTCGCGTCAATGGCGTCATACTCAGGTGCCGACCACCGTCCACGATCAGGGTTTCCCCGGTAATCACTTGCGGCCCGGAGATGAAAACAAGGATGGCATCGGCGACTGTTGCTGGCGTCGCAGTTACCCCGAGAACGGCGGCCTCGCGATTGCTTTGCAGCAGAGCTTCATACTTTTCGTCACCGAAACCCTGCCGCAGCCATTCTCCTTCGATAAAGCCCGGGCAGACCGCGTTCACTCGGATTTTCGGTCCCAGCGCACGCGCCAGCGCCAGCGTCATGGTGACCATGGCACCCTTGGAAGCGGCATAAGCGATGGAGCTTCCGATGCCGGTAATCCCGGCGGTCGAGGCCACGTTAACCACGGCCCCACCGTCTTCGGCCGCCTTCATGTGCGCGCTGACGGCACGGGTCATTTGATAGCAGCCAATCACATTGACGCCGTAGATGCGCTGAAAATCCTCGGCGCTGAGCCCATCGAGATTGCTGTGTTCGACAAATTTCGTGGTGCCGGCATTGTTGACCAGGATGTCGACGCGCCCCCATTTTTCCATCGCCGCCGCCACCATCGCCCTACATTCCTTATCCGCGGCGACATTGGCGCCAAAAATCAGGGCTTGCGCCCCCATCTCTTCACAGTCCGCTGCTACCTGGCGGGCACCCTCGGCGTTTGAGTTGTAGTTGATGACTACGTTGCATCCCAGAGATGACAATAACCTGGCGGTGGCGGCACCGACGCCACTGCTGGAACCGGTGATAATTGCTACCCTGTTCGTTAAATCCTTCACGCTGTTCTAATCCTCATAACTATTATCGAATGCCGCTGAAGCTGGGCTAAGCGAGCTACCCTAGCATAAATCCATGCGGAATCCTGTACTGGCATCAGGCCGGGACGGCGCATCGGAGCGGCGTCGAAATTTCACCACTATGAGGCAGTTTTCCCACATAAATGTATGACTTACTTGGGCACAATAGGTTACAATACGTAACACTTTTGGGGACCGAATTCGGCTAGAATTATACAAGTAACTAACAACTAACTATAAAACTCGAAGGTCTGGGTTTTTCTAGCAACAGCGATGAAACACTCAAGTATATTGAATAATCCGAGCCCCCGGGTATTGGCGTGAGTATATGCGCGCCATCGGCAAGGGGAATTACTGCGTAAAGCGCGCCTGCTAGCGCATTCGGCAGCTTTAAATTATGGAGACTGCGGTGAAAAATCAACAAGTAGTAGCGGCTGTAATTCTGGTGGCAGTCGCGGCGTGGATGTTTATGCCACACAGCGCCGAGACTCTCAACCAAGAAGACAATGAACCGGTCAGGGTCGTTGTCGCAGTCGGGGAAGGTCAATCGGTCTCGGAAAACCCCGATGTATTGACGGTTCGAGCAGCCACGATTCGCCCTCAATCCTATATTAAACGGATTCGAGTGCGGGGCCGCACCCAAGCCTCTCGCCACGTACAGGTCCGTATGGAACAGGCAGGGCGCATTGTCAGCGACCCCGTCGCCCGCGGCGCCAGGGTCGAGCAGGGAGATCTGCTCTGTGAAATAGCGGTCGATAATCGTGACTCTGATTTATTAGAAGCACGCAGTCGCCGAGAGCAGGCGACATTCGAATATGACGCCGCCATGGACTTGCAGGGCAGAGGACTACAATCAGACGTCGTGGTCGCGCAATTGAAGGCAGCGCTTGCATCTTCGAGCGCCGCGGTCAGCCGCGCAGAGCTGGCCCTCAAGAACGTCAAGGTGCTGGCGCCCTTCGACGGCATTGTGGAAACCCGGAACGTGGAAATCGGCGATCTCCTGAATATCGGCGATGTCTGTGCTTCCGTGCTCGATGACGAGCCCATGTTATTGGTCGGACTGGTGCCGGAACAGGACGTCAGCAGTGTCAGTGTCGGTGCCGGAGTGTCGGCAAAATTGCTGGACGGCAGCATGATAGCCGGCACCGTCACCTACCTGGCGCGGGCAGCCGATGCGGTTTCCCGCAGTTACCGCATCGAGGTGGAAGTCGATCCCAGGTACACAGACATCAGGGCCGGCACCACGGTTGAATTCATGGTGGACGCCAGCGAGATCAATGCACATCTAATTCCTTCCTCAGCCCTGACTCTGGATGACAGGGGTGTCATCGGCGTCAAACTGATCGGCGCCGGCAACATAATCATGTACCGCAACGTTGAAATTGTCGGTGACAGCAGCAACCAGTTGAACCCCGGCATCTGGGTTACTGGATTAAGTGGTGCGGTCAATCTGGTCACCCTGGGTCAGGAAATTGTGTTTCCAGGGCAAGTGGTTGAAGGCAACTTCGACTGGGCCGAGGGCCCTGCGCCAGAATAACGGCAGTACCATCTACTATCGAGAGCAAGCTTAACCATGGGAAATTATATAGACGCAGCAGTTTCAAGATCCCGCACCACCCTGAGTGTGTTTGCGGCTACCATGCTGGTGGGCTTTGTTTCATACCTGGCGATTCCGGTGGAGTTGTATCCGGATGTTCAGGTGCCTCTCATCGTCAGCACTATTATCCATGAGGGTATCTCTCCGGAGGATGCGGAACGCCTGCTGGCCAAACCTGCAGAACTCGAATTGAAACTGGTCGACGGTATCGTCGAGGTCACGTCGTTCTCCAGCGAGGGAGCGGCGACGATCATGATCGAGTTCGACATCGATTTCGATAGCCAGAATGCCCTGAGTGAAGTCCGGGAAGCCATTAACCGCGCCAAGGTGCGATTCCCGCAATCCACCGAAGAACCCATTATCCAGGAAGCCTCCGCGGTTGACATGCCTATCGTGCAGATTGCTATTGGCGGTGAGGGCGTGCCCGAACGGGTATTGCTGCGTATCGCAGAAGACCTGCAGCGGGAAATTGAAATTTTACCCCAGGTGCTGGAGGCGGTAATGGTCGGCAATCGCCAGGAACTGCTGGAGGTCGTGATCGATCCATCGAAGCTGGAAACCTACGGCATACCCAATAGCGCGATTGTACAAGCCGTAATCAGTAATAATCGCTTGATTGCCGCCGGCCAGGTAGACACCGGCCGGGGTAGTTTCTCAATTAAGGTGCCGGGTCTGATAGAAACCGCTAATGATCTGTTCACCCTACCCATCGCATCTAATGACATGGGGGTGTTGACGCTAGCGGACATCGCCGACGTGCGACGGACCTTTAAAGACGCCACCCGCTTCGCCTATACCAACGGTTCGCAATCGATTTCATTGAATGTAATGAAACGCAAGGGTGCGAACCTGATCGAGGCGATGGAAGAAATCGATGCCCTGGTGGAAGAAATGCGGCCTTCCCTGCCACCGGCGATCTCACTGTCTTATGTCAACAATACAGCCCCCATGGTGCTGGAGCAAAACATGGGCCTGCAGGGAAACATGGCAACTGCCATGGTGCTGGTTCTCATCGTTGTCATCGCCTCGGTTGGCGTGCGTTCTGGATTGCTGGTGACCATGGCCGTGCCTTTTTCTTTCTTCTTTGCCTTCATCGTCATCACGCTATTGGGTTTTACTTATAACTTCATGGTGATCTTCGGTCTGCTGTTGGGCCTGGGCATGTTGATCGACGGCGCTATCGTAATGGTGGAATACGCCGATCGCAAGATGGCGGAGGGACTCAATAGCCACGAAGCCTACAGGGAATCTGTGCGGCGGATGTTCTGGCCTATCCTCGCTTCCACCGCCACCACGCTGGCTGCATTCCTCCCTATCATGTTCTGGCCAGGTGTCGCTGGCCAGTTCATGAGTTATTTACCCATAACCGTGTTCGCGGTATTAACCGGCTCCCTGTTCTACGCGCTGTTGTTTGCACCGACCATAGGTGCCCTGATCGGAAAATCCAGTGATGCCGACAAAACCTATTTGCGCAACCTGGAAGAGGGTGACCCGGACAAAGTCACCGGAATCACGGGTCTGTACGCGCGCCTGCTGAAATTTGCGGTTAAGATTCCACTTACGGTACTGACACTGAGTATCGTCACCCTGGTTACCATTGTTTTCGCCTACGGTCGATTCGGCGCGGGCGTCGAATTTTTCGTGGCGACGGAGCCGATGCAGACCCAGATTCAGATATTTGCCCGTGGCAATTTCTCACCGGCAGAGTTAAGGGATGTGATGCTGGACGCCGAGGATCGCATCCGGGAAGTCGGTCTGTTCTCGGGCATCATGACCCAGTCCGGTGCCGGTCAACAGATGTCGGGGAGCGGACAATCCGCCCCGGACTTAATCGGCACAATATTCGTGGAGATGACCGATCGCCGGACTCGGGACGAAGATGGATTCGAGATTGAGAATCTGTATCGCCAGGCCATTACCGGAATCCCCGGCGTTCGGGCCGAAATCGTTTCTGTGGAACAGGGCCCACCGGTAGGCAAGGAAATCCAGGTGGAACTGTCTGGCGACGATCTCGATCTGTTATTTTCAGAAGCGGCTCGCATTCGTGACTTCATGGAAAACCAGATGACCGGTCTCATCGATATCGACGACACCGCACCAATTCCAGGCATCGAATGGGAAATCAAGGTGGATCGAGCGCAGGCTGCGATGCTCGGTGCCAGCATGGCGGAAATCGGCACGGCGATTCAGCTCATGACCAATGGCGTTTTCATGGGAGATTACCGTCCCAACGATAGCGAAGAAGAAGTGGACATTCGCGTGCGCTACCCAGTGGAGTATCGAGGCATTAATCAACTGGATACGATCCGCATCAGCACGGCCAACGGACCGGTACCCATGAGCAGCTTCGTGACTCGCGAAGCCAAGCCCAAGGTAGGTTCGATTCAACGCGTCAATGGCGAGAGGGTGGTACTGGTACGAGCCAATCCGGCGCCGGGTATTATCGCCGATAACAAGTTACAGGAACTGGAGCAGTATCTCGCCGACTTTCCGCTGGTTAGCGGCGTTTATTTCCAGTTCCGAGGCGCCAATGAAGAGCAGGAACAGTCGGCTGCCTTCCTGATGCAGGCCTTTGCCCTGTCCATGGCACTGATGGCAATTCTGCTGGTGACCCAGTTCAACAGCTTTTACCAAGCACTGTTGATTCTTTCTGCGGTGTTGTTATCGACGACTGGCGTATTATTAGGCCTACTAATCACCGGCCAGCCGTTCAGCGTGATGTTGACCGGGATAGGTATCGTCGCCCTGGCTGGAATTATCGTGAATAATAATATCGTCTTGATCGACACCTTCAATCATTTACGTAAACAGCATACGGAGTGGTCGCTGGAGGAAATCATTGTCCACACCGGTGTACAGAGACTACGCCCGGTGTTCCTCACCACGTTTACCACCGGCTTTGGCCTGTTACCCCTGGCCCTGAATATTTCCTTCGATCTGTTCGGTGCCGAGATCGAGTTTGGCGGTCCCATCGCCTCCCAGTGGCAGGGACTCGCCTCCACCATCGTCTTTGGGCTGTCCTTCGCGACTATTCTTACCCTGATCGTTACCCCTTCGATGCTGGCTCTACCCGCTTACTTGCGTGCGATGATCAGACGGACTCCGCGGCCGATTCCACGCGTGGAACCAAGTTTGAGCAGTTAGGACCCCCCATCCTGCTAGCCGTGGCATCGCATAATGCTGTCCGCGTGTATGCCTGTGGGATGCCGCAGTCAATTCCAAGCCAATGTTGAATCAATTTCCGTAAAAAGAAACACATGGCGCTTATTGCATTAGGGACCACCGCAGCAAAGTAGATTTGCAGTTTTTAATTGCATCCTGAGCGCCCTCGGTAACGGCAATTAAAGATAGCTGCGGTGATGCCTGCCAGCCATAGACAGGAATCAGAAATAGCCTGTAATTCAACACCATTCAGAGAAAGATCGGCGTCACGGATATGGCTTCGATAGCACTGAAAATGTAATGAACAACGAGCGAACGCTTGCTCGTTTTTTTAACATCAACCATTTGTTAGCATTATTTTTTACGCTAGGAGCGAATAAACAATTAAGTTTTGTGACAAATTGTAACCCTTGCAAACACTGCAAAACAGCTGTGATATTATTTTCCCACTTCGAGCCAGGGGCGCTATGGATACGCCTGTTGACCTCGAAGAGCTAAAGCCAGGAGCTTGGGGGTTTTTCTTTGTTCCCCCCTTTTCTAAAGCATTGAGTAACCTTCAAGTTTCCTCTTTAGCGCCATACTCCTCCCGCCTCGTTTTCATTGCTCCGTGTTTATTCGCCCCATAACGGGCAGCTGCCCATTCCGCCCAATTTCCTCATCGGCCAGACAACAGCCAGGGCGCTCACAGCGTCACAATGTAGATAGGTCACAAAGGAACTAAAATCCATCAAGCTCCGCAAGTAGGGGACTACGACTACGACTGCGATTGCGATCGCGGCGCAATTTTTTCTGCCTGTCCATCATTTCCTTATTGAGGCCGGAAGCGAGATATAATTGCCGCTCACAGAGGGCGATGTTTCGATATAGAAAATCGAACTTGGGGTCATCCGCACTCAGGGTGAGCTTGGCTACCTTGAGCCTTAGATGGAAGAGTTTGTTCGCAGTCTGCAGGTGTTCGAAGCGTTTGCCATCCAGATTTACATTAAATGCACTGACATGCCAGGATACGACCTTCTGCAGTCCGGCTTCGAGTCTCGAGTCATCGATGCCATACAGCCGCTGATAGAGATGCTGCATATAGGCATAGTGATTATCCACATCTTGCCAATTTCTCAAAACCCTCTCGCTGGCAATGAGCTTGTCCAACACTGCGATCTGGGATTCGTGATATAGCCCGTTGTTTATTCTAATGACATGTAGTGCCTGCTTGAAGGTCCGAGCGGCACCTTCATGATCACCTATTCTCTGCTGCAGATCCCCCAGGTCCCCCAGGGGCTCCATCAAACGGTAATCGTAGGGCCCAAAGTCGGCTTGCAGTTTCGTCACCGACCCCGCACCGTCATCCATGAACAGGCTTGCGTCGTTAAATTCTGAGTTTGTGGATTGGGCATTAAGACTATTGGAAAGGAGGACGAGGGAAACAACTGGCACAAAGTATATGGCCAAAGTCACAAATTTAGTCTTCAGGAGGTGGCTTGAAGCTTGTAATACTTCTTCTAATTTCTTCATGCGGCGACGCCCTTGAGTTAGCACTATCGCGCAATAAATCTAGAGGTTCAATAGAAACCCAAATAAATTTTCCCTCAGCGTGAATACATTATCAAATTTGGTTTTTTTCTTCTTTATTTTCAATAGCTTAAATGTATTCTCCTAGCGATAGGTCCGATTCGCTATCACCGCCTCGACCAGCAGCAACAACATGACCAGGCTCAAGATCCACCACCAGAGTCGCTGCGGTCGTTCCAGTTCTTCAATCAACTGGGCCGTTCGTACTTCTGAAGATTGGTTAGGATTGGTATCGGGATTGATGATCGCGTCATACAGGCTTGCAACCGCGGTGCGGGCGAAATTGGATTCCTCCGGCAAGATATTTACCGCATAGCTTAGTTCCAGATCATCCACTGTCACCGAAATTAAACCGGGCCTGGTGGCGGTGATAACGAAGCTGTCGTTATTGAACGCCAACGCAGTGCCATCGGCGCCGATCGCAGTCACAGAGTCCGACCTGCCGCTGGGGTCCAGTGAGAAACTGTCTCCCACCTGATAGGCTCGCTGCTGGGTTTCCGATTGCACCAGGTGGCGCAGGGTTTCATGCACGAAGGGTAGAAAAAGACCCTGTAGCGCCAGATTATTCCACTCCAGATCCAGCGTGGAGGCAAACAGAATTACCTTGCCGTCTCCGACGGCGCGTTCCACCAGCGCCGCCTCGGCGTTATCGAATTGCATCAGCACATCGGCAGCGGCATCAGGAAGCAGTGACCAGTGCCCCTGAAATCGGGCGGACCAATCACTGGATAGCGGTCTGAGGATCGGATGGCGACGATCGAAGTCAGCGATCACCAGATAATCGTCACGACTCAACAGCCCCGGATCCTGCAACAAAGCGGGTGTGATGCTGGCAAACTGCCGATTAAACACTTCCGAGTCAACCCTGTCGCCTGGGGCCAGTAATAGACTGCCACCAGATTGCACATAGGCCGTTATCGCATCGGCCTGGCTGCTGTTGAGATTACCCACATTCAACAATACGGCGACATCATTTTGCCGCAGCGACGCGGCACTCAGTGCTGCCGGCTCGATGTGCTCCAGTACGAAGGGAGATTCGGCGGCACTGCTAAGGGCCAACCCAAACCAATATCCCTCATCATCGAACCAGTCATCCGACGCCTCACCATTTACCAGCAGTACACGAATTTTGGGCAGCACATCGACGGTGAAGAAATAGGAATTGTCCGCGTCGAAACTGTCACCGGTAACTCTTACCTCGCCAACGTGAGTACCCTGAGTATCGAAGGTCACATCGAAGCTAATCACTTCCTCCGATCTGTCGGTCAAATCCACAGGGGCGCGATCGATCACCTGACCATCGATACGCAGAGTAATCTCACCGCTATCCAGATACAGCGTTCCTGTAGATCTAACCCGGATGAGTATCTGCTGCTCGGCTGCATCTTCCAATAATTGCTGCGGTGAACGCACATCGGTGAGTGCCAGGTTACTACTGGATTCGGCACCCACATCGATACCGATAAAGGCCACGCCCGGCGCCAGCTTCCAGCCCTCTTCCGTCCCCTGCATGGCGATCTGCTGAAAATCGGATATCAGGTAGACGCTGCGATTATCGAAGCGTGAGGTCTCGAGCAACTGGTCGGCAAGACGTAAATTCGGCATATAGCGAGTGGCGCCATAGCCGGCCTGATCGAGGCCGTTTATGAGGCTACGAACACTGTCCAGATCTGTAGTCAACTCTCTCACCACACCCGCCGCGGTCGAGAATTTGATCAGGGCCACCTCGTCGCCGGCGGCGAGATCGTCGATAATCTGCAGGGCCGCAGCCTTGGCTTCCTCGAAGCTGGTGCCATAGCGCATGCTCATGGAATCATCCAACATGATGACCACCGACTTGGGGTTGGCGTCCAACAGCCGGGCTACAGACTGATCCACTAAAGGCCTGGCAAATGCCAGCACCAGCAGAATGATCACCACCGAACGCAACAGTAATAGCAGCCATTGCTGAATGTGCTGAAACAGGATCAATTTCTTCGATGTCTTCTTCAGAAATCGAATCGTGCTGAACATCAGCTTCGGTGGCTTCTCTCTGCGGATCAGATGAATCGCAATGGGAATAAGCGCGGCCAGCAAACCCGTGAGAAATATTGGCGTGAGAAAAACCATTAGAAGCTCTTACTCCGCTTTGTTATGTAGGAAGAAAGAGCCTGGTCCAGCGGCTCCCGTGTATTCATCAAACAATAGTCGATGCCGCTGGTCTGGCATTGTTTCTTGCAATAGGCCAGAAACTCGTTGATGTTTGTCAGGTAGGCCTTTCGAATCGCCGCGGGCGAAGTAATATACGATTCGTTATTTTCTATATCGATAAATTCTGACGCCTCATTGAATGGAAAATTAAGTTCCGCATCATCCATAATGTGAAAAGTGATTATGTCATTACCCATGGCGCGCAGATTCGTGAGGGTGTTAATGATGCGCTCTTCATCGTCGAGCATGTCACTAATCAGGATCACCATACTCTTCTTCTTGAGAGAGGAAGCGAGATCCGTAAGCGGCTTCACCACGTCTGTCTTCTGCCCCGCTTGCACCCGGGATAGCGCGCGCAGAATTCGCATCAGGTGCAGTTGTCGGGTTTTCGCCGGGAGGTATTCTCTAATCTCATCATCGAATGTGATCAGCCCTACGGCGTCGCGTTGGCGGGCGATAAAGTAGGCCAGTGCCGATGCCAGGGTAATACCGTAATCGAGTTTGCTCATGCCGCCGGATGTGTACGCCATGGAAGCACTGGTATCCAGCAAGATCATGCAGCGTACATTGGTCTCATCTTCGTATTGCTTGATGTAGAGTTTGCCGCTACGGGCGTAGAGCCGCCAGTCCACGTGGCGCATATCATCGCCGCGCTGGTAGTGGCGATAATCATTAAACTCGACACTAAAGCCCCGGTGTGGGCTCTTGTGTAAACCGGCGAGGAAGCCCTCCACCACAACCCGGGCTCGTAGCTCGAGATTATGGAGGCCGGCTAAAACCTTGGGGTCGAGAAAATTCAGTGAATCTGACATCTTGTTCCAGGTCTAATAACTATTGCGCTCGTTAGATATCGGACGCCGGTGCCGGCACTTCATCCAGTAAACGGCGTATCACATCATCCGTAGTTACCCGTTCCGCCTCGGCATGGAAATTCAGGATTATTCTATGGCGCAATATGGGTGGAGCCAGAGCCCGTACGTCGCCGTAAGAGACATTGTAGCGCCCGAGCAACAACGCCCGCACCTTGCCCGCCAGGATCAAGTTCTGGGATGCCCTGATACCCCCACCCCAGCTAACCCAGTCCTTGATAAAGCCTGGTGAACTCTCATTCTGGGGACGGGATGCATGCACCAGGCGGACCGCATACTTGATGACCGCCTCGGCCGCCGGCACCTGCCTGGCAATTCGTTGAAACTCGATAATATCTTCCCCGCTTATGGGATGAGAGAGCTCGGTTTCATTGGTCTGGGTGGTAGTAGTGACCACGGTGATTTCATCTTCTTCGGAGAGGTAGCCCAGCTCTATCTTGAACATGAAGCGGTCGAGTTGAGCTTCCGGTAGCGGATAGGTGCCTTCCAGTTCAATCGGGTTCTGGGTGGCGAGTACGAAGAATGGTGCTGCCACCGGGTAGGTGGTGCCGGCTGCGGTGACCTGTTTCTCTTCCATCGCTTCCAGTAGTGAAGACTGAGTCTTCGGTGGTGTTCGATTAATTTCATCGGCCAACAGGATATTGGTGAAGATGGGACCCTTGACGAACTTCAGTTTGCGATTGCCGCCGGATTCTTCCACCACCTCCGAGCCAACGACGTCCGCCGGCATCAGGTCGGGTGTAAATTGAATTCGACTGAAGTTGACCTGCAAGATATCGGCAACCGTTTTAATCAATAGTGTTTTAGCCAGACCTGGCACTCCAGTCACCAGACAGTGTCCGCCGGCAAACAAGGCAATAAGCAGTTCATCTATGATCTCTTCCTGTCCGATAATGACTTTTTTGATTTCAGCGACCATCTGGTCCCTGCCTTCCTGCATCTTTTTAACCAAGCCAAGATCGTCCTGATCTTCGATTACTGCGACTTCTTCTATTTCTGCCATGGGTAATTCCTGTCTATCAGTGACTAAATGCATAGATTAAAAAATTGATGCCTATCTTGTAAGCCTCGTTGGTATATCTGGTGGGGTAGGCTTCATAAAATGTGTGCTCCCAGCCATCGCCCAAATCCGTATTGTAATTCGCCACCATCATGACCCGGCCGTCGTCATCGAGTACGGCATAGACCACGGGCGGATAGCTGGGATCGTCCAATTTCATGAAGCCACCATAATCCCAGGTCACCATGCGCCCGGGCACCTGGGCCAGTCGATCGATGTCAAAAAATATGTGAAAAATTTCATGACTGATGTCGAGCTCAACGATTTCCCGCTCAGGGAATATTTTTCCTATCTCCACAAACATGTCGTCCAGGTGGGGTTGCCCCCAGAAATCATCGACCAATACGAAGCCACCGCGAAACATGAATTCCCGCAATGCTTCAATCTCTTCCGGAGAAAAATTCGGCCCACTGTAAGAGGAGCCAATCGGTACTCTTTTCCAGTTCATGTAGAGAAATATGTTCTCATACAGGGCCGGGTCGGTGAGCTGGATATTGTGATGATTGCGGGGATTGGTATCGACGTAGGTATAGCGCTGCACACCCCGTAGAAAATTCTGATCCGCATCGGGATAATCTGTGTCCCACCAACCGCCACCACGACGACGACCAAAACCGCCGCCCCGACCACCACCATGATTGGTGTATTGACCTCGCACCCAGGTAAATTCGGTGACGTCGGTGCCGTATAGTGACAGGCCCTCGTCGGAACCGAGCGGTAATACCTGCGCACCTAACATTGCGCTCGCCATTAACAGGCAAGTCGCGAAGGCGGCTCTCAGAGTGGGGCTAGTTCGCACCTTTTACTTCTGCTCCATCGACTGACTGTAGCAATACTCGCTGCGCAGGTTGATAGCTCGGCGCAATCTCCAGGGCACTGAGTACATTCTGCTTCGCTTCCAGGATCTGACCGTTCTTGAGATAGGCTTCGGCGAGCTTGGTTCGCGCTTCTACCGGATCGTTGATATCCAGCTTCAGCAGGACTTCGTATTCGGTGACCGCCAGGGAGCTGTCATCTATGCGTTCGGCATAGCGGGCCTTCAGCTCATGCACGCTGATGCGATAAGGATCTACCTGGATAGCACGATCGATATAATAGTCGGTGCGCTCCAGGTCGCCATCTTCGAGGGCAGCGACGGCGAGGATCATGGCCGAGTCATAGTCGTGCTGCAGATTCTGCAAGAGTATCTCTAACTGCCGCAGATGTGCCTCCCGGTTGCCCTCCTTCTCATATATCTGGGAGAGCACCAGAGCCGGACTCGGGTAGCCGGTGTAGCTGGGCAACAGTTCGTAGGCCCGATCCAGGTAAAACTTCGCCTCGGAAAGATCTTCTTCCTTGAACAGGACGACGCCCAATTGTAAATAAGCCTGGAAATCTCGCGGATGTTCCTCAATACGGGCTCGCATATGCTGCTTCAATGAGGCGTTATTGTATAGTTCGGCCAGGATCGCACTGGAGTTTTCACGGATACCATGGCCGTGAGCCTCGCCTTCGTCGGGAACATCTTCCGTATCCACGAACACATTGATTTCTTCGACGCGGAGATCGATCCAGCGTCTAAAGCCGGCGTCGAACTGGGCAAGTGTCAACTCGAAAACCTCGGAAAAACGCGCGCTGTCGTCTTTTATGAGTCCATACTGCCATACCAGTTCCACCATCTTGTCGAAGCCATATTCGCGGTTGATATAGTCAACCACCAGGTAGGACTGAAAATAGGCGAAGCCAAGATCGGCGCTGTTGCGGGCTCCGGAAAATCCGGAATTGAGCTCAGCTATGGGCAGTAGTTTATCCTGCTGCGCCGCACGCACCAGATCCAGACCTTGACTCCGCCCCCAGTAGGGCCGACCCTCCTGTTCTTCCCACACAGAGATTCCTTCCGAGAACCAACGGGGCATGCGATTGTTGGTCATTTGCAGGGTGATCACATGGGCAAATTCATGCCAGACAATTTCCTGCCAGTTGGCGGAGAGTGTGTCCGGTGAGATCAGGGTGATGACCTTGCCAAAACAAATTCCTACCAGGGGCCCTATGTCAGGCAGACCGACGGAGCGAACCGCGAAGTCCTCTGAGTTTTCGAACACTTCGATGAGTATAGGACCCTCCGGCTCGAATCCATACTTGGCTGTCAGCGTGTCCCAGCCTTCTTCCAGCAGCGGCTCTAGATAAGGCCATAGGATGTCGGCATCGGACTCACTCATATGCACCTTGAAATGCTCACTCTCCAGCGTGCTGTACTGCGCCAGGGTGTCGAACACCTTCAACAGGTTTGAGGTCATCACGTTAAAGGGGTCGTTCTCGAAGCTGATCTCTAGGTTGACCTTACCCTCTTCCTCTTCGCCCAGCCGAATCAGGTTACTGCCAAGCAGTGTGTAAGCCTGCCAGTATTGAGGATCTGCCTGCAGTGCCGCCCTCGCATATTCCACCGCCTCGACGAAGCGGTAGTTGTTGCCGAAGGAGTCGGCGACATTGCCCAGAAACACGGCGTTACCAGGGCTGAAGGCCTCCACCTGGGCGAGCCTGGCGGCGTAGTCGTCCAATCTTTCTTCGAGCGCGGCCTGCGAAGCCAGGACACTGAGGGTCTTAAGAGATTCAGGGTTGAGTGCCAACACCTTGCTGAAATAGTCCTGCGCCTCGTCATCGCGACCATTGGCCAGGAGCAACTGGCCATAGGTTTCCATCGCCGGCACAGAGTTTGGATTGATCGCCAGGGCACGTTGCAGCGCGCGTTCGTCACCGACGACGTTGGCGATTCCAACCAGCGCACCGGTGTAACGGCTGTTGATGTCCAGGGCGTCCTGATAGGACCGCTCCGCGTCCGCGGCATTGTATTTTTCCAGAAACAAATCCCCCCACAGCACATGAGCCTCGAGGTTATTCGGATTGGATCGGGTTGCCTCATTGAACAGACTATTGGCATCGTGAAAACTGCCCATCAACCAACTCGCCAGGGCCACCATGGCCACATCTTCAGAGGCGAAGACGAGGCCATCGTTATAACGTTGTACTGCCCGATCCAGCACCTCGTATGCGGCATCTCTCTGGCCGACAAATTTTAACAAAGATCCATACTGAACCAGGCTGCGAACCGGCGGCTCGAAGAGTTCATCCACAAGCATACGCAATATTTCCAGGGCTTCCCCGGACAAACCAATCGCTCTCTTTACTTCCGCCAATTGCGTGCTGATCAGGGGCTTGGATGCATAATCACCGTCTTCAATAGCCGACTCGCAAATGCGGATTGCCTCGACATAGTTGCCCATCATCGCGTAGGCCTTGCTCGCCCCCACTATGCCCTCGTTACGATCCAGCCCATCTGCCATCTGGAAGACATCGCTGGCGGCCGCATAGGAACCGGTCAACATTAATTGCTCAGCGCGGAACAACGGGGTCTCGCCAGTATTCGTCTGCGGGCTTGGCACAGCCTGAGCGCCATTAGTAGCCTGACCGCCCAAGGGAAACTGTGCGAATCCGCCAGCACTTAGCGAGGTCAGTAGCAGCACCACGGCAAAACGCCTTGCCAGTGGCTTCAAGGTATTACTGTTCGACTTGTTCATTGAATCGTCCTGTTGTACGGGCCAGATCAACCAGCAGTTCTTCCATCTGCTGCCAGTAATCGGCCTCCAGAAAGTCCGCCTTTCGACCGCGCAATATAAACACAGAACGCTCGATTTGCTGCATTCTGGATTTTAGTCTTACTGCCGCCTCGGATAGGCCTGCGTTACTGTCAATCAAGGTATCGATGAAGGCAATCTCGGCCAGCCTGCCATCGGCCTCCTCTACGGTGGGATTCAATGAGAACAGGGAATCGCCGTTGTCATCCAGTCCCGCGTGTTCGGCGGCTAATCTGCCTTGCTCCTCATACCACTGGGCTACACTATTTCTTGCGTAATTGAATGCTTCCAGCATCGACACCCGATTGTTCTTGTCCCGATCGCCATTGCGACTATCGAGCGCCTCGATGAAATAACGGGAAAATATGGGATCATACTTTTCTGAAGATGACCGCGTCGATGAAATAACCACCCTGCCCTCGCTGGACAAGGCCGCAGAAAATCCATAGCTGGCGCTGGTGGTATTAACGATGACCATATCCTGTTGCTCGAACTGATTCAGAAGTTCTGCAAATTCCCCACCGGTCAAATCCGGTCCAACGATATTGAACTTCGCTTCTTCTTCGGCACCGGAACCATGGCCTATCAAGAACAGGATTATCTGATCTCCAATTTTGACGCGGGACTTCAGGGCTGCAAACTGTTGCTCTATGCCTTCGCGATCGCAGGCGGCATCTACCCGTTCTCCTCCGGGCCCATCGATCTCACCGCGATCATAGAGCAGAGTAATGGTGTCTGAGTCGTAACCATAGTCTCTTGCCAGGATGTCATAGAGCGAGAGTGCCCATTGTCTGAATCGCGAGCGGTTGGTATCGCCTACTGCAGGGCCTGCCAGTATCACCCCATACTTGTTGGAATCCGGTCGGTCGAGAAAGAAATTGGACGCTGCGCTCGGAGCCGTATCCTGGGCCTTGACACTGTGGCCCGGTAGCACCAGAAACAGCGCCGCGACCAACAGGCTGCGATGAAGCAATAAAATTCTGTTGGTGATATCGTTTGCAATCATGTCTAGGATAATCCTTTCATCCTGCGCGCTATCCAGTCGAGACATAGCAACAGAATCAACAGGGCCAATAGCCAGGGCTGGTCCCAGAGGTCGATCTGTACTTCTCGGGAATAGGCATTCGGTGTGAATTCGATGGCATCCACCATGGCGCCAACACCGGATAGCTTGAAATAACGGCCCCCGCTGGCCTGCGCTATGCGCGTAAGCAGCCCGCTATCCAGTTCGGCATTGGTGTACTCACGCAGCGACGGCGTCACCACGAAGGCCGCTCGTTTTTCGGAGCTGTCGGCGGCGGCATTACCCGCCGCACTGGCTACATCGATCAGCAGACTGTGCACGCCTTCAGCTTCGACGATGAAACTGGCACGATAGACGCCGTCCTGCTCGATATCCCACTCCATCGGCGAATCCATGAGCTGCTCCAGCGGATCCGTGGTCTGCATCCACAGGGTGGCATCATTGTCTGCTTCATACTCGTCGTTCAATACCGTTACGGTGACATTCACTTCGTCACCAACATTATAAAATTCACGGTCAAAATCTATGCTGATGCGCTCCGGTGCGGACACGGCTAACCAACGTAATAATTGCCGCCATAGTATTTCATGGGACTGGTCTGCCGAAGGCAACATCATTTGCCAGCGCCAGCTACTGGCCGTGGTGAATGACACACTGCGACCACTGCCGTAGCGCTGCGAAGCCAGAATAGGCAAGGCTTGATTCTGGTACTGCAGCGAGGGGTGTTCCATCAGGATTGTGGCGCCGGGCTTGACACGACCGGTCACATAAATTCCCTGCAATTCGGGTAGCAGACGCCACATTGCTAGATTTTCTGAATCTTCACTCGCGAGCCGCAGTAAGGGGGAAAATTCACCGTTGTTTGTCAAACGGGGAAAAAATAACTCACCGGTAGGGTGTCGACCCCTGCGAATACCGCCACGCAGATGGCTGGGCAGAAAATTTTCTTCGACCAGAGTGATGGGGAGAATATCCGCTATTGGCGAGCCAATGAATTCCTCGTCCACCATGCCACTCATCAGAAATCCGCCGCCACGCTCCGCCACAAAGTCTTCAATCATCTGCAATTGATCGGAGTCGAAGAAGTTTTTCTCCACATCGCCGAGAATAATTGCCTCATATTGATACAGTGTTTCTTTGTCCCTGGGGAATCCTCCGCTGAGTTCCGTAGGCGACTCGATCCCCTGCCGGTAGTATTTTTCCGGCCCGGTTTGTAAATAAGTAGCCAGCCTCAGCGAGTTATCACCTTCCAGTGCCCGTCGAATAAATTTGTATTCATTACGCGGGTGGCCTTCAATATAGAGAATGTCGAGTGGCGGCTTTTCGGTATTGTCCACCAGAAAACTATAGCTGTTGTTTTCGTTAATGATCTCGTCAAATTGCAGTTCAACATTCAAATCGTAAACAATTAATTCCTGTCTCTCGGGTGTCAGTTCCAAATCGAAGCGCCGGGTGATACCTTCCCCGCCCATGATCACGGTTTTACTCGCAATCCGGGTGTCGCCATCCATTATGGATAGCTCAACCTCCTGTCCCTCGTAGCCATGATGCAGGATGGCTACCTGGACATTAAATAACGAACCTTCCAGAACGGTCTTGGCCGCGCTAACATCGACTATGCCGATGTCTTGAGGAATCTCTTCCTGCCCCACACCAATAGCAAAGATCGGTATCTGCCGGGCGCCAAAGTCTTGCGCCACAATTACCGGATCACTATCGCTGTTATCGGCGCCATCACTGATAAGCAAGATACCACCCAGTGGCAGTCCGTTTAATTGATCGCTGACATATCGCAGCGCCTGGGCGATCGACGAGGCGGTGCCTGCCTCACTCAAATCATCGGTGCCGGCGATGCGTTGAGTCTGTTTGTCAAATCGAAAACTGCGTATCTGAAAAGAATCTGACAACTCTTCCAATAAGCTGTCGTTCAAGATCTGTCCCTCGACGGCGGCATGACGTGAGAGCCCACCCTCCATGTCCTCGATAGACATACTCTGGGAGTCGTCTATGAGCACGCCCAGGTAGGTCTCCTGTGGTGACACCTGTAGGATGGTGATTACCGGTCGCAGCAGGCAAAACAGCAGCAACAGCAACACACTGGAGCGCACCGCGATGAGGCAGGTCTTCCATCCCCTGGTGAGTGGTCTGGTGGTCTTCAGATAGGTGAGCCAGACGCAGAAAATAATCAACACCACGAGCAGGGCAAATAGCCATAGGCTGATGCCGTAAGCAAAGCTGAGTGTGCCTTCTTGAAGTGCGCTGAGGAGCTTAGGTTCAGTGTATTGCATTGCTACTGGGCCGAATTAGCTGACCCCGGGATCTCTGACAATACGCGATAATATATTTCAACGAGGCCTCGATACTCATCGGGAATATCCTCATCAACGGTGGCGTAGAGCTTATTGTTGATCGTGTCCAGTTCCGCCTGCGCGCGTAACGCACCCTCGAGTTCAAGAATGGGTTGGAGTAATTGTCGGAATAGCTCGGGCTGGCTTAGAAAATCTTCGATGTCCTTCTGGGTCAGCTGCTGGAGAATCGAACGCGCATTGCCGATGGGGGAATTGTTGCCGGAGGTGTCGATGCTGCCACCTCTGCCGACACGGTCGCTGGTATTCCCGCGCGCACCGCCAATCTGTTGACGACCACCACCACCTGCCTGACCCGGTTGACCCTGCTGGCCGGGTTGACCCGGGGCCTGCGCCTGCTGTTGCAGCTGCTGGGTTAACTGTTCTGCTAGTTGCTGGGTACGCTCCAGTTGCTCGCGCATTTCTCGAATCGATGAGGTGCCTGCACCCGCTTGTGCGCCGGCTTCTTTGAACGCCAGCGCCTGTTGTTGAAGTTCTTCAATTTGCTCGCGCAGCAATTCGGCGGCGGCGGCGACCTGTTGCAATTGGCTGGACCGAGAACCGCTCTGCGCTGGATTCAGTGCCGCCAGGGATTGCGCAAATTCCTCGATCTGAGCCTCCAATTCCCGCTCGATGTCCACGGCAAGATTAACCATGCCATTGCGTAGCACCCGATTACTGGTTTGCATTTCTTCGCGTATCGGCCGCAATTCTCTGGATGCGGCCTGGGCCTGGGACATGAGCCGCTGATCATCGTTGTCGCCGCGAGCAATAATGGCGCGCAACATATCTTCGATCTCACCCAGAGACCGCTGTTGCTGTTGCTGCGCTTCCACCAGTGCCTGCATGGACTCGCCGTCGCGGACCGCCCGTCGGGTTTGGCCTAGTCCTTGCTCACGCGTGGCCCGCTGCAACGCATCCTGCAACTCTCTTTGCTCCTGTAGTAATTGCCGGCCCCGTTGCCCCAGATTCTGCGCCAACTGGTTAACGGAGTTATCGGAACGTTGGTTCAATTCCCGTTGCTGTTCCCGCAAATTATCCAGCGCTTTCTGAGATCTTGCTGCCGCCATCGCCGCGGTTTCACTGCGTGCTGCTTCCTGCATCTGTTGCGCCGCTCGTTGCAATGGGGTTTGCTGCGCTTGTTGAGATGATTGCTGGCCACCGCTGGCGGCGGAGCTACTGGATGAATGGCTCTGAGATTGAGACTGGGATTGCGACTGACTGCGGGCGCGTTGTTGACCCCTGCTCATCTGCTGTGCCAGCTGCGCGACCTCCTGACTGAGTTGCTCCTGCTGGCGCATTAGACGCTCCAGTTCACGTCGCTTCTGTTCTTCCGTCATTTGTTCTTCACGGCGAGCGAGATTGCGTTGCGCCCGGGTCAGACCTTCCTGGCGCCGTGCCAATTCTTCCAACTTGTTCGCCTCTTCGGTCTCTTGCTGAGACTGACCACCTCGACTCGCCGTTGTTTCATATCGATTTTCCAGTTGCCCCAATTCCATCTCGAACAACTCGCGCAAGTCCTCCCGCTCCTGCCGGGCACCGCCGCCACCGCCGCCACCACCTTGCTGCATACTGATATCGGTACGATTAATACTGGCTTCGGCTTTGAGAATGAATTGCAGCGCTAACTGCTCCGGCTTCAAGGCGCTGGTAATTTGTTCCTTATCCAATTCCTGTGCAGCCAGATTCATCTGTTCGATCGCGAGGGACAGATTTTCAACCGCAGAGTCATAGGTATCGTCGGAAAAACTCAGCCGCTCCGCCAGCCTATCGATGGACTGGCGCGCGCGCCCGGTTGCTTCGCGTTGGGATTCTGAAATAATCTCGGCATCGGCGACAAACTCGGCAACTGACACCTTGCTCTGACGGTTCTTCAGTTTCCAGGTCGCCGCGATAATGTCTTTTTGCACGCTGACCAGGGCGCTGCTGTCGCCTCCTTGTCCACCACCGGCTCCCTGCCCACCACTCATGCCGGCGGCACGACGAAACTCCTGATCCGTGGGGATCACCTGCAGAAAATAAATATCAGAAATCACTTCATTAGGCCCGCGCAGGTCATTGTTGTCGGCCAGGGTCAGGTAATAGGTGACAAAATCCCCCGGCTCTACCTCCAAGTCTTCCATGTAGATCAATTCATTGCCGGTTACCTCTTGCATATTTGCTTGCGGCAGAAAATTAACCTCGACCTCGTCGGCCCCGACCACAGAATAATTCAAGGTGAAGCTGCTCAGCCCATAGTCATCGCTGGCATCGATCTCCAACACCACTTCCTCCAGCGGCATCACGTCCCGATCCCGACCGGGTCGCTTCAAGGTTAACTCCGGCGGCGTATCTACAATCGCCCGAATAAAATAATCCAGTGGATTCTTACTCTCCATCGCGGCAAGGTCTGTAGCCAAGATTCGATAGACTCCGTTCTGAGTCACGGTAAAACTGGCGCGGCCTATATTGCCCTCGATTTCCATCTGCAGGGGGACATAGGGCGCAGGTAATTCAATCTCGTCTGCCTCGGCACTATAGCTTTCATCGAACTCCACGTTCGCCACCGCGATGGGCTTGTTAAAGGTCACGATGAGTTCAACTTCTGTCCCTTCCGGCACCACCATATCGCCACTATCTTCTTCCAGAATATCCTCGAATCCGGTGTATTCCGGATAGTCGTAAGCGAGATCGATCTGTTGGATTTGGGGCAGGTCGAACAGGCTGATACGGTACTGCGTGGAATTCTGTTCGCCACGCTCGTTGAAGGTTACATAATAGGTCGTGTCTTCTTGCAGGGAAGGAATGTAGTAACTATAGGTGGCACTGTCACTGCCGCTGCCGTCTCGCGACATGGACAGGTCACGCCAGTTCACGTTGTCGGTCTGGGTGCGCAGCTTGATTGACTCAGGAACGGCATTGATGACCCTGGCGACAATAGTCACGCTATCACCCCGTTGCAGTTCCAGATCGCCGGGCTCCACGGTGATTTCAATATCGGGCAGAATCTCTACAAGCGTCACCGGCTCAGTTATTGCAAATGGCCATGCCAGCCTGCTGCCGGCATTGAGGAGAAACTCCGAGTTCCCGAACAGGAATGTGACCACGGCGGCAACGCTGAGTGCCGCAGCAAAAGACCACCAGGAAGCCCGGGCCGGGGCAACCGTTCGCACTTGCTCCTGTTGCTGTTGTACGTGTTCCTGGGCATCGAGCCATAGCCGCTGGATAAACTGTTTCGAGACCCCGCGCCGGCCACCGATTAAATCTTCTTCACTAAATTCCAGGGACGTCAGCAGCCGTTGTTCCAGATCCGGAATATGGTCTTCCACATAGTGAGCCAACTGACGATCGTCGCTGTGGCGCCGACTTAACACCCGCATCAGTTGCCAGACCATCAGACCCAGCAGCACTACAGAGGCAGCGAACATGGCAGTGGTGGCGGCCTTATCCAGGTCCAGGACGGCGGTCAGCGCGCTAACAGAAAGAATGACCACGGCAAGGGCGATGACGAAGTAACTGCTCTGCTTGAGAATAAACAGATTGTTACGGCGACGACGCAGATTCTTGAGGGTGGTCCGAAGGCTATCGAATGTGGGAGTCGACATATGGGCCCTACTGTCCAATTTCAAATACACACTTGCCCGTACTCGCTAACCCTGGTCTTCGTCAGGGCGAAGAGAAGCGAGAACCGGCGTGGATGCTGCCGATACAGCGTACCTGTCTGAATTCCAGCGGTATCACTACATGCCGCTGGCGCGCGCTGTTTATTGCAGCCAGTCGAGCCTAACTATCCCATTAAGTCGCCCAGAAAAGCAAGGCCTTATCCGGCCCAATCCAGATGAAAACCTTGCAAAATCAGATAGTCAGAGTAAAGCCTGATTCTGCCCGAACTTATGCAGAATTCCGGACCTATTCTGGACAGTTTCGGGGGCGCCAGGTAGCCGATATTCAGCCCACAGCGAGGTAAATTACGAGGCTTAGTGATCCGATGCTTGGCGGCAACCCATTTCCTCAGGTCGGTAATATTCCGAGTCCCGGGGAAAAACCCGAATGCTGCTCTCGGTGGCATGACGCATCAACTCGGTCAGGCTGTGACAGGCAGCAATATCCTTGAGGGTGGTGACGGTGGGCCTGGGCAGAATCAGGGTTTCAATCCTGGCTTCGGCAAGTGCGTCAGTGGGCGTAATCCAACGGTAATCATGAATCTCTGCGTTGTCCACAGTGACTGCCACAGTTTGATGCAGCGGGCAGATAAAAAACCAGGTGCTGAACCGCCGTGGTAGCGCCGGTGGTGTAGTCCAGTGTGCGGTGTGCACTAGTTGACTCTCATCGATGTCAATTCCAGCTTCCTCCCGTGTTTCCCGTACGGCTGCTTTCAACGCCGCTGGATATTCGAGACCGCTTTCACACTGGGCGAAATCATCGGCGTCGATCCTGCCGCCTGGAAACACCCAATGGCCTCCATGGAAGACCAATTTGGGATTGCGCAACAGCAGCAACACTTCGATGTCAGATTTAGTGGAGGACTCACGGGCGAGAACCACAGTTGCGGCTGGAACCGGTGCAATATCACTCATCGGTAAATGCTTGTCCTCAGTCAAAAGAGTTGCTTTTGCCGGCCTAGTATCCCACACAGGCTGTGACTATGTCAGTTGCCGCAAGCCTTTAGCGTTGCAGCTTGGCCAGAGTCAGCATAGAATCCAGCCAGTTTTATTCTTGGCCTCCAGAGCCCTGAATTCAGTTAATCAATGCAGAATGAGGATCTAGTATGACAATCAGTTTTAAAGACAAGGTAGCCATAGTCACGGGCGCTGGCGGCGGGCTCGGCAAACAACATGCCCTGGAACTGGGCAGACGGGGCGCTTCGGTGGTGGTCAACGACCTCGGTGGCGGTGTGGATGGTAGTGGCGGCTCTGCCAGCGCGGCGGAATCGGTGGCGCAGGAAATCTGTGATAACGGCGGCAGTGCCGTGTCCAGTGCAGCCTCAGTGACTGACTTCGACGCGGTGCAGGCCATGTGTGAGGAAACCATGTCAAATTGGGGACGCATCGATATCCTGGTGAACAATGCCGGTATATTGAGAGACAAGACTTTTGCCAAGTTGGAGCTGGAGAACTGGCATGCGGTGTTGGATGTGCACCTTACCGGCAGTCTTAATTGTACTAAATGCGTGTGGCCTATCATGACCCAACAAAATTATGGTCGCATCGTCATGACCACATCCACCTCCGGACTCTTCGGTAACTTCGGGCAGAGCAATTACGGGGCCGCAAAACTTGGCCTAGTTGGCTTTATGAACACGCTGCGACTGGAAGGTGCCAAGTACAATATCTTTACCAATGCGATTGCACCCATCGCCGCCACTCGCATGACTGAAGATTTACCCGGCTTCGAGGACAGCGCGGAGAAACTGGCACCGGAACTGGTCACCCCCGCCGTGGTTTTCCTCTGCAGCGAGCAGGCGCCTAACGGACGCATCATTCAGGCCGCCGGCGGCCGCTACTATTCTGCCGACGTGCGCGAGAATGTGGGCGTGGATCTTGGCCTCAATGCTAGCGTGGAGGACATCGAAGAGAACATTGCGACCATCCTGGATATGAGTGCGAACAAGGGGGTTCTCGAAAGAACCCACCATCGCTAAATCTGAAAGGAGCGTGGATCAGGCGCATTCATGCCAGCGCGGAGGACATCGAAGAGAATATTGCGACCATCCTGGATATGAGTGTGAACAAGGGGGTTCTCGAAAGAACTCCCCATCGTTAATCCTCAGCAGTGCCCGCATCAGGCGCCAGTTCACGCCTGATCTGCGAGCGTGCGCTGTACGGACGCCCTCGCATCCATCAGATCCAATAATTGCTTGATGTGTGGCTCTTCGTTGAAAGCATCCCAATCCAGTGCTTTCTTACAGACAATTGTTGCCAGGCTAACGCTGTAGCGGAAATAGAAATCGGCGTAGCTGATTTCCGCGCCGGCAAGATACGGATCGAACTTTGCCAGTTTTGCCAGTGCTGCAAAACCCTTCACCAGTAATACCTTGACCGCGGCCTTCTCTTCGTCGCTTGCCGGTCTGCCAAAAAACACCTCACCATACAAGCGCCGCGCCGGCAATTCAATATAGAGTTCGAGGTAACGAATTAGCTCCTGCACCTTGGCTTTGGCAAAGGCATCTGTGGGATAGAATGCAGGTCCCTCGCCGAGGGCGTCTAGATAATCGATGATTACCCCGGTTTCTGTAAGGAAGCCTTGCTCGGTTTCTATGCAGGGAACTTTACCCATCGGGCTCTGCGCCAGATAGTCTTCGTCCTGATTGGGCTTGACCAGGATCTCTTCGAACTCCAACCCCTTTTCGATAAGCACCGCCTTGACCATATTGTAGTAGTTACTCAATGGCATGCCGTACAATTTAATACTCATTTTCCATCCTCTTTTCTTTTGGATTAACAATTGCGAATTTTTCGCTATGCATAAAGTGCATAGCCGAGATCCCTAGAATCGCGGAACTGCCATTCGTGAAGTTTTACCGCACTTGTTCCAACAAGGGAAAGATAATTTTCTGATCGATTTGAATTCGATTGAAATCCAAGTCTGGATTGTATTGGCGCAGCAACCAAATTGGGGTGGAGTAGCGTTCCGCCGCGACGGCGCCGATATTGTCGCCGCGTTTCACCTGGTACTGTTCCGCACCCTGAATTCGATAATTGCTAAAGAATTCTCGCTGCAGTGTGGAATGGAAATCTCTCCGCTTCAATTCAAATTCAGCAATATTGACCCTGGAAAAAGCCAGAGTCAGACGCTTGCCAATGATGACCGGATCGCGGAACACCATATTATTCAGTCGGCGCAGATCCCAGGCGCGTATGCCCAGCCAGTCTGCATAGTGGCCCAGCGTCTCGGAGGCCTGAATCTCGATGCTGTTGTTGCTGGCTACCGAGTAATCGGATGGGTCCGCAGACAAGGCCTCGGTAAGCTGTTCGTTGCTCGCTGCCACGTCCAGCACCGGATCCAGCGCCACCGCCTGCTCCTCGGCCGCCGTTACCTCAATTTCCAGAACGGCATTGTCCGGTAGCACGGCAGCCGGCGGCAGCACCGTTTCATTCAGCGCCAACGAGGTCAAACTCTCGCTCACTGCCGGCTCCTCCGCTGTCTCGGGCTCTCGACCTGCAAACTCAACGCTTGCCAGCTCCAGCTCTTCGGAAAATTGAATCAAGGTAGGTGGCACTGGGGTATTATCGGCAGCTATGGCGGCCAGTTGGTCATCACTGCGCTCGAAGCCAGGTAAAGTTAGCAGTTGTCCCGGGTATATTCGCCGTGGGTCCTGAATCGCATTCACGGCCAGCAGGGCCTGTTCTGTCACCCCCAAACGTGCCGCAATCAGCGAAACCGTGTCGCCGCGACGCACTGTGTAAGCCCCCTCCGCGCTTGCCAGGCTTGGAACAGCTAACGGGAAATCGAAATAATCTTGGGGCAGCAGCAAGCGTTGCCCTATTGCAATTCGGTTTCGAGATGCAAGCGCATTTAGAGAGACGAGCCTGGAGACGCTGGTATTAAAACGGCTTGCTATCACCGACAGACTATCACCACGGATCACCACGTAGGCAATATCCGGTGTCTGTACGGGGAATTTAAAATCTGCCGGCACCATGGCCAGCAGGTCACCGCTCGGCACCGCTGCCGCCCGCACCTTCAGCATAAAACCCTTGGGTATTCTCTTGTTGCCTTCCCATACCACCGGCCGCAGGGCCCGATTGTCTGCCTGCAGCTGTTCCAGGCTGGTGCCGATGGAGCGGGCAAAAACCTCTGCATCGATAAAGGAGTCAATTTCTACTTCGCGGAAATCGGGCGCCGGGTTCAGGCGCACCTCACCGAAATAACGGCCGGCGTCATTCTCCACCTGCAATACGGCGAGAAACTGTGGATAAAAATTGCGTGAAGCAAAACCGAAGGCCCTGCCGTTGTAGTTGGCGATTATTTTTTCAATATCCGTGCTGCCTATCTGGCGAACTGCTCTCGTGATACCACCGACGCCATGGTTATAGGCAGTCAGCGCCAGGGGCCAGGTCCCTAACACGCTGTAGTTATACTCCAGCAAACTCATGGCCGCGTTGGTCGCAAGATAAGGATCCATGCGTTCATCGACGACGTGGTCGATACGCATAAATCGCTGCCCGGTAGCCCGGGTAAACTGCCACATACCGGTGGCGGCGGCGCTGGAACGTGCCCCCGGATTAAAAGAAGATTCCACGTGGGGCAGCACCCGCAACTCCGGTGGCAATTGTTTTTCTCGCACCACGTTGTCGATATGCGCCCGGTATGCACCCGAACGTTCCAATCCACCGAGGAAGCGGTCGGACTGCCCGAGCTGCCATCGCACATTGGAAGTGGCGGCACGCAGAGTCTGATTGCTGACATCCGCTGGCCACAGGGCAAGCACCTGCTGTTGACTCGGTGTCAGATTACTGCGCTTGCCCGTCGCCAGTGTCCTCAGATCGATCTGAATGCGCTCTCGTGCGGATTCGATCTGCCTGCGGTTCCGGGCCAGACTCTGGTAAACCACGGCCAGATTCTGGGAATCATGCAAAAAACCGCTCTGGGTATCGACTTCTGTGTAAACCCGCACCCAGAAGTTGATGGCCGGTTCCAGTTCCTCCGGACGGGGAAATAAGTCCGTGGTCTGGGCCAGGGAGAGTCCAGATAAGCTGGCGAGAATGAAGCTCAGCAGGGTGATCTTCAGTCTGCCCCGAGGGTGCAGAAAACCTGGCAGGAATGTAGGTAGTGTAGAAATCATCGCTTCGTCATACTCGTTGGCCGCTTAGCTCAAATTGGGTCTGCTGCAACATAGCAATAAAGGTGAAACCCGCCAAGTGCTAATTACCGACATCGGCGCAGCTTGGCACTAACGGCTGCCATGGATCTAAAACCGGCAAGCTTATGGTATATCGTCCAGTTCGGAACCCTCTTTGACTGGAATCATCAAATCTTCCCGGCTGATGTTCATGTAGAGGAGGACATTGGAGGCAATATAGATCGAAGAATAGGTACCTATGAACACACCGATGATCAGAGCCACGGCGAAGCCCTGGGTCGACTCACCACCGATGAACAGGATAGAAAATAGCACCAGCAAGGTAGTGAAAGAGGTAATCAGGGTTCTGCTCAAGGTCTGATTGAGCGATTTGTTGATCAAGTCGAATGGCGACCCCTTGCGCATGCGCCGGAAATTTTCCCGGATGCGATCCGATACCACGATGGTATCGTTCAGAGAGTAACCGATAATTGCGAGTAATGCGGCGAGGGTATTGAGATTAAACTCTATCGAGAAGACGGAAAATATGCCCAGTGTAATAATCACGTCATGGGCCAGAGCCACCACCGCGCCCACGGCGAATTTGAATTGGAAACGGATGGAGATATACACCATGATAATCCCCAGCGCCACCAGCATGCCCAGACCGCCCTGTTCCGCCAGCTCCTCACCCACTTTGGCGCTGACGTAGTCGGATCCGAGCAAGGTAACTTCACTCGCCGTTTCATTGCGCAGCATGGCAGCGATCGTGTCTCCAACTTCGGCCGCCTGTGCAGCCTGGTCTGCCACCGCCACCGTTTCATCGACCGGCAGGATGATGCGGATGTCGCGGTCGGAGCCAAAACTCACCACTACCGCATCGGTATAACCATTGCTGTTCAAGGTTCTATTGACCTCACCCAGCACGATTGCTTGCGAATAATTCAACCTCACGGAAGTACCACTGGTGAAATCCAGCCCAAATTCCAGGGAATTTACCGCCAGGGAAACGATGGAAACCAGCACCAGCACCACGGAAATCGATCCGGCTATGCGGCGAAAGCCCATGAAATCTATTTCATTCTTCATCAAAATACTCGTCTTAACATGCTATTTTTGAGACCGGTCCTCTGCCTTCAGATGCCGACGACCGGGTGCCGCATCAGCTCGCAGCACCCTTGGGTTTCGCATAATTCCCGATGGCAAGGGTCTTTACATTGCGGCCACCGTAAATCAGATTGACCAGGGCGCGAGTTCCTACAATGGAGGTAAACATCGAGGTGATGATGCCTATCATGAGGGTGACCGCGAAACCTTTAACTGGCCCGGTACCGATAGTGAACAGCACCGCCGCGACCAGGAAGGTAGTGATATTGGCATCGAGGATGGTGGTGAAGGCGCGATCGTAACCTGAATCGATGGCCTTCTGGGGCGTTGCCCCACTCGATAGCTCCTCCCGGATACGGGTGAAGATCAATACGTTGGCATCCACCGCCATGCCCACTGTTAACACGATACCGACGATTCCCGGCAGCGTGAGCGTGGCGGGTATGATCGACGACATGACGGCAAAAATCAGCAGGATATTCATAATCAAGGCGCAGTTCGCGGCCAGGCCAAAAACGCGATAGTAAAAGAACATGAAAATAACCACCAGACCCGCGGCAACCTGCACGCCCCTGATGCCCTGTTCCAGGTTTTCCGCGCCCATGGTCGGCCCGATAACTGACTGCTCCACAATTGTCATCGGCGCCGCGAGAGAACCGGATTTAATCAATAGAGAAAGCTCATTGGCTTCTCGTGACGATAATCCGGTGATAACAAAAGTGCGCGGTAGTGCGGTTTGAATGGTGGCGTGACTGATCAGGCGTTTGTCTTCGAAAAAATCTGTTTCCTCGACTTCCTCACCGGCGTCATTGGTGACGATGACCGTGCGTGACTTGGTTTCGATCAGCAGAATATCCATATTCCGACCGACATTGTCCCGCGTTACTCGGTTAATCTGATTGCCACCCTGGGCATCGAGATTGATCTGAACCTGGGGCAGGCCATTCTGGTCCAGAGTAGAGCGCACACTACTGATACGGTCTCCCTGCAGGATCACATCGTTGTCGACATTTACCGGGACACCGTCCGGCGTGGTGTAGGCCACATAGGAAAGACTCGGTGCACCGATCGATGCCTCGAGATGGAACTCCATGGTGGCGATGCGTTGCAATACTCGAATCGCCTGAGCCGGATCCTGCACCCCCGGCAGTTCAACCACAATCCGGTCTGCCCCCTGTTGTTGCACCGTCGGCTCGGCTACCCCCAGCGCGTCGACCCGGTTTAGCAGAGTCGTCCTATTTGCCTGTAAGGTGTCCCGCTGAATCTGCAGCTGCGTCTCCGGGGTGATGCGCATATCGAGAATCGCCAGGTCTTCGATCTCTCTATTCTGGAATTGAAGTTCTGGAAAGTTGTCGATCAATTCGGAACGTGCATTCCGGCGATCTTCCAGACTGGCAAACCTGACCTCGATGTGGTCAATGCCGAGAGGGTTTATTCCCCGGGTGCGGATGCGCAACTCGCGCAAAATACTTCGCACATTGCCCAGATTGTCGCGCATGCGCCGTTCGATAGCGGCGTCCATGTCGACTTCCATCAGGAAGTGAACTCCCCCCTGCAAATCCAGACCAAGGTTCATCTGGCCAGCACCAATAGCCTGCATCCAGGCGGGTGTTGTCGGCGCCAGATTCAGGGCCACAATATAGTCATCACCCAGGGCGTCTTCGATGGCGGTCTTGGCCCGTAACTGATCTTCCACGGTGTTGAGTCTAACCAGGAGGCTGGTCTTATCCTGCTCCGAACCGAAAAAATCGACTTGGGCCGCCTCCAGTGCGGTGGTGACTACCGCCAGATCGGATGCATTGATATCGAGACTGGTGTTGGTGACCTGGATCGCCTCATCGTTCTGGTAAAGGTTGGGGGCGGAATAGAGAAATCCCAGGAGCACAACGCCGAGGATGAGAAGGTTTTTCCATAGTGGGTATTTATTTAGCATAGTCGAGTTTGCCTGCTTCGGGATGCCTGTAAAATCCGGGACACATAGCCGCTGTAGCCCGAACTGGATGCCTGCGCCTAAATCTGTGCAATAGTGCCTTTTGGCAGAGCCGCCACAATAGAGGATTTCTGCATCTTCAATTCAACCTTATCGGCCACCAGAATCGCGACGTAATCATCGTTCACCTTCGTTACCTTACCCAGCATGCCGCCTGCGGTCATTACCTCGTCACCCTTGGCGATGCTGGATTCCAGCTCCTTCTGAGCCTTTGCTCGCTTCGATTGCGGGCGGAATATAATCAGGTACATCAACAAAAACATGCCACCGAACAAAACCAGGTTGGAAGTGATGGATGGCCCCCCGGCTTCCTGGGCATACGCTGTGGGAAATAATAGATTCATGGCAGATTCCTTCGAAGAAACGCAGTCTCGTCGTTAGCGCTGATGGTCAGGACCAGGCCGACGGCGTCTGCTACTTTGTTTTTGAATTGACACATCTTTTATGCATAAAAGCACTAGTTGGCTTAAACCAAAGCTAGGTTAAACCGTGACCGGGTTGAACCATCGTCGGGTTGAACCATCGTCGGGTTAAACCATAGCTGGGTTGAACCATCGTTGGGTTAAACCATAGCTGGGTTCAACTATAGTTGGGCCCAATCTCTTTACTTCAAGGTCCTGGGCCCAGCTTCCAGTCGCACCCACCTGCTCCGGATTTCATTCGGCCTCCAGTTTTTTCTGTTGCAGCAGAAACTGGCTGACAAAGTCGCTCAATCTACCCTGTTCTATAGCGCCGCGCAATTGTGACATGAGCTGCTGGTAGTAGTGTAAATTATGGATGGTATTCAGTTGTGAACCCAGCATTTCCTTACATTTATCAAGATGATGCAAATAAGCCCGACTGAATTTGCTACAGGTGTAGCAGCCGCAGTCAGGATCCAGCGGGCTGGTATCACTGCGGTAACGACTATTGCGCAAGCGCAGCAAGCCCTGGGAAGTGAAAAGATGGGCATTGCGAGCATTGCGGGTTGGCATGACGCAATCAAACATATCGATGCCATGTCGAACCCCATGGACGATATCCTCTGGCGACCCTACTCCCATGAGATAGCGGGGTTTGGATGCCGGCATCTGTTCAACGCAGGACTCGATCACGGCCACCATCTCCTGCTTTGGCTCACCCACGGACAGGCCTCCCAAGGCATAGCCGTCGAAGTCCATAGCCACCAATTCTGCCAGCGACTGGGTTCGCAGATGCCCGTACATACCGCCCTGCACGATGCCAAACAGTGCCGCCGGGTGTGCGCCATGGGCTTGCTTGCAGCGTCTAGCCCAGCGCATGGACAACGCCATGGAGTCCTGCGCCTGTTTTTCCGTGGCGGGATACGCGGTGCACTCGTCGAAGACCATGATGATGTCGGCTCCCAGCTTATGTTGCGTCTCAATCGCCGATTCTGGTCCGAGAAATACTTCGGCACCGTCGACGGGTGATTGAAATTTAACCCCCGCCTCCGAGATCTTTCGCCTCTGGCCGAGACTGAATATCTGAAAACCACCGGAATCTGTGAGAATGGGTTTCTGCCAGCCCATAAAATCATGGAGGTCACCGTGCCGCTGTATGGTTTCCGTACCAGGACGCAACATCAGGTGAAATGTGTTGCCAAGCAGTATCTCGGCGCCAGTCTGGGCCACCTGCGCCGGATTCAGTGCCTTCACCGAGCCGTAGGTGCCAACCGGCATGAACGCCGGCGTTGCCACGTCCCCCCGGGGAAATTGCATGACACCGGTACGGGCCCTGCCGTCGCTGGCAGCGAGCTGAAATTGCATATGACAGGTGGTCATGGGATTTCGATTAATGTTCTCGAGTGGCGTGGAAATTTATCTCGGGCCAACGCTCTTGCATTAGAGTCAGATTGACCCGGGTGGGGGCGAGATAGGTAAGATAGGCACCGCTATCGATGGCCAGATGTTCCTGTGCCTTCTTGCGAAACTCCTCCAACTTCTCCTTGTCGTCAGACTCCACCCATCGCGCCACATACACGTTCACCGGCTCATAAACACAATCCACCTTGTATTCATCCTGCAGCCGAAACGCCACCACTTCGAACTGCAGCACACCCACGGCACCCACAATCAGGTCATTGTTTCTCAGGGGCATGAACACCTGGGTCGAGCCCTCCTCCGAGAGCTGGGTCAGCCCCTTCCGTAATTGTTTCAGCTTCAGTGGATCCTGCAGCCGGATGCGTCGAAATAGCTCCGGTGCGAAATGGGGAATGCCCTTGAACTTCAGTTCTTCGCCGCCGGTGAAGGTATCGCCAATCTGTATGGTGCCGTGGTTGTGCAAGCCGATGATGTCTCCTGAGACCGCTGCTTCTGTTTGGGATCTCTCCCCGGCCATGAAGGTGACTGCATCGGCAATTTTGACATCTTTACCGAGCCTGGTATGGCGCATTTTCATGCCCTTTTTGTACTCACCGGAGCAGAGACGCAAGAAGGCAATTCGATCCCGGTGCCTGGGGTCCATATTTGCCTGGATTTTGAAGACGAAGCCACTGAAATCAGTTTCATCGGCGGCAACCGTCCGAGTATACGTTTCCCGACTCTGTGGTGGCGGCCCCCACTGCACAAAATCGTCTAACATTTCCCTGACACTAAAATTGCCCAGGGCGGTACCGAAGTAAACCGGGGTCAGCTCTCCCTTTAAATAGGCAGCCTGGTCAAACTGGTGGCTCGCGCCCTTCACCAGTTCGATCTCGTCCCTGAAATCATCGGCATAGCCACCAAGTAGCGCGGTGGCTTCCTGGCTGTCCAGCCCCTCGATTCGAACATCTTCCGAAGTCTTGTGACCTTGCCCCTGCCGGTAAACTTGTATGGTGTCGGTGCGGAAGTGATAAACACCCTTGAATTCCTTGCCCATGCCCAGGGGCCAGTTAACGGGTGCGCACTTGATCTTCAACACCGCCTCGATCTCATCGAGAATCTCTACCGGGTCCCGAATGTCCCGGTCCAGTTTATTTACAAAGGTGAAAATCGGTGTGTCCCGGAGTCGGCACACATCCATGAGCTTGATAGTACGTTCCTCGACGCCTTTGGCGCCATCTACGATCATCAGCGCCGAATCCACGGCTGTCAGCACCCGGTAGGTATCCTCGGAGAAATCTTCATGACCCGGCGTGTCCAGCAGGTTCACTATCCTGCCTTTGTAGGGAAATTGCATCACCGACGAGGTGACCGATATGCCTCGCTGTTTTTCCATGGCCATCCAGTCTGAAGTCGCATGGCGATCAGATTTTCGGGCTTTTACGGTGCCGGCCACCTGGATGATCTTGCCCAGCAATAACAACTTCTCGGTGATAGTGGTTTTGCCCGCATCCGGGTGCGAGATAATTGCCAGCACCCGGCGGCGCTGGATTTCTTGCTCTAAGGTTTCTGTGGTCATGTCTCTGGCTGTGGCGAACCGGCGTCAGCAGCATCCTGCCGATGGCGATTCACTGCAATAGGCGTAAGCAGCCTCTGATTGCTGCTGTGGAAAATAAAAGCGGCGCGATTATAGCAGCTGCACGCGGCTGCTGGGAAACTAGAGAATCTTTGATTAATTATTCAATGGCTTTGGCATCGCGAATAGTTGCACTACAATGGGCGCGGACTCCAAAGCTGGAATCCCTTGAAAGAACGAGGAGCACAAGCCATGGACTTCACATTATCCGAAGAACAACAGGCCCTGCAGCAATCAGTCAGGCGCTTTGCACAGAAAGAGCTGCCGGAAATAGCCCGTCAAATCGAAGCCAGTGACGAACCCCCGGACATGGAATTGCGCAGGCGTTTTGCGGAACTGGGCTACCTGGGCGTCAATCTCGATTCCAGTTATGGCGGCGCCGGCATGTCCCATATGGACGCGGTGCTGGTGTTGGAGGAAATTGCGAAAATTTCCATCGCCGTGGCGTTTCCTATTTTCGAATCCTGTTTTGGCCCTGCGCTGGCGATCGCTCACTTCGGCAGTGAAAAGATGAAGAACGATATCCTGCCCAAGGTGTGTAGCGGTGACATCGTGGTAGCCGTCTCCATGTCAGAACCCAATGCGGGATCGGCACTGACCGACCTCACCACGGCGGCCCGACTCGAGGGCGATCGTGTCATCCTCAATGGCAGCAAGCGCTGGTGCTCCGGTGCCGGCCATTCCGAGGTCTACGTGGTTTACTGCAGGATGGACGGTATCGCCGGTGCCAAGGGAATTGGCGCAGTGCTGGTAGCCAAGGACAGCAAGGGATTTACCTTCGGCAAGCGGGATCACCACATGGGTTTTCGCGGCGTCTACAGTGCCGATATGTACTTCGACGATGTGGAGGTGCCCGCCGAGAACATCCTGGTGCCCGCGGGCGGCTTCGGCAAGCTGATGGACGCCTTCGATCTCGAACGATGTGGCAACACCACCATGTCATTAGCCGTGGCCCAATCGGCCTTCGACTTCGTCCTGGACTATGTGCAGCAGCGGCAACAATTCGGCAAACCACTGATTGATTTCCAGGCCGTACAGCTGCAAATCGCGGAAATGAAAATGAAACTGGAGGCATCACGTCTACTGCTGTATCGCGCCGTCGTCAATGCCGAGAGAGGATTGCCCTCTATCGCGGAGAGTTCGGTGGCCAAATGTTTTGCCAATGAAACCGTGCGGGAAGTGACAGGCAAGGCCATGCAGTTAATGGGTGGCTACGGTTACTCCACGGAATTTCCTATCGAACAGAAGCTTCGTGACGCTTGGGGCTGGGGCATCGCCGGTGGTGCCATCGATATCCAGAAAGTGAATATTACGGCGGCGCTGGTAGGCAAGCGCTTTAATCAGCGCGCGAGTTGAGGAAGGTTGGAGCCAGGGCATAACTGATAACAGGTGATTCATGATTACGCAGGACGACAGTAACACTCCGATGAGATTTCTGGTTAGCGCCGTGGCCTCGCCCAATAAAGTCGAGGGACAACTGCTCAGTGGGGCAATGAGCAGGAAAGAGAGTGTTGCCATCCTGCCCTCGGGCCAGCAGACATCGATACTGACGATTGCCGAGCAGGGTCAGCAACGAGATCCCGCGCAGGCGAGAGCAGATTTAACTCTGGAGTTGATCTACTCGGTGTCAATTGTCGCCGGTAACTTGATTACGCCTGCCGACGACCGTCCGGAGTTTTCGGATCAGTTTGAGGCTAGGATCCGTTGCTCAGGGCAACAGTCTTTATTGCCGGGACGAATGTATTTTCTCGAAGCGATAGGCGGTCGCAGTGAAGTGACCATTAGCAAGCTGAAGTATCGCCTCGAAGACGACAGCAAAAATCAGTATGCCGCGAACACGCTGGGTCCAGGGGAAACAGCCGTCTGCAATATTGCCCTTACCCGGCCTATTATTTACGACCCATTTTCCACCTGCCCGGCAACCGGCAGCTTCAGAATGCTTGACAAAAGCGGAGGTGAGCTGATTGCCGAAGGGGAGATTCGCCATGGTCTGCGCCGAGCCAGCAACGTGCACTGGCAGGCACTCGATGTGGACAAGCAGAGTCGCGCCAGCATCAAGCAGCAAATTCCGAAGATACTCTGGCTAACCGGCTTATCAGGATCCGGCAAATCCACCATCGCCAATCTCATCGAGAAGAAGCTGATTGCAGCAAGACGGCACTCCTACCTGCTCGATGGAGACAACGTGCGCCACGGTTTGAACAAGGATCTGGGCTTTACCGATGCCGATCGCGTGGAGAACATCAGACGGGTGGCGGAAACGGCGAAACTGATGCTGGATGCAGGTCTTATCGTGATCACGAGCTTCATCTCGCCGTTCCGGGCGGAGCGGGAAATGGCCCGTTCCCTGTTCGAGGACGGTGAATTCATCGAGATCTTTATCGACACCAGCCTTGAGATTTGCGAGCAACGCGACCCGAAAGGGCTGTACCGCAAGGCCCGTGCCGGCGAAATCAAAAATTTCACGGGCCTGGATAGCCCCTACGAAGCGCCGGAAAATCCGGACTTGCAGTTGGATACGACCCTGATCACCGTGGAACAGGCGGCCGACGAGATATTGGCCTATATGGAGAAATCAGGCTCCTAGGAAGCCCTGATTCTATTGAAACCGAGGAAGCTTTGCTCAGTGTAAGACGGCACTCATTGGTTTGACTTTGTTTTCCGCAAATTCCGGGTGCAGGATATCGATGCGTTTCACCAGCAATAGGTCGTGACGGCACAGCTGATCGTACTCGTCGGTCTCACGCACATCGATGTCGTCCAGCAACACACAAACCACATCGTCATCTTCCACATCCACGATGACGCAAGATTTAAAACCACTCACCGTATTCAGCGAGGCGAAGGCACCGATGTTGCAGGTATGTACCGGAAACTGACCGTCGGTTTGTTTGAGCAAGCCGTAGGAAGTGAACGCCACCCCGAATCCGGCTGCTGCAACTATGTGAATGATATCGATGATTTCAGGATCTGCAAGATCGATACGCACCGTATCGGGCATGGCCTGACGTTTATTTAGCCGCTTCTGATTAACCAGTTTTAGAAACAGGCTGATGTCTTCCTGGTTCCATTCCAGAGTCTCTTCTTTTTCCGAGCGAGTGCTATCGGAAGAGAGGCTCATCACACTGGTTTCGATGGTGAGATCTTGAATTTCTGTGTCAGCAGGACACGGCACCACCATAGCCACGGAACAGTAGCCTTCGCTGCTCTCGGCACTGAGACGCCACAAGAAAGGGATTTCGTTATTTAGCTCAATCATTTAGTACTGCTATAACGGAACTGTAATTGCAAAGATAGCACAAACTGGGTTTTATCAGAATCAATAGGCCGGAAGAAATTCAGCCGGGGGGAACAAAATGGGTGGAAAACGGCCGATTCTGCGTGCAGCAATGGGACCCACTTAGACAGGCTTGCTAAAGAGATGTCAAACTAATCGCAGTAAACCGTTGAGAAGACTGGGGTTTCAGATATCATGACGGGGAAATTTTTTTCCACAGAAACTGTGGATAAGTCGGTGCATAGTTCTTGGAAATTTCCCGGAAAGCTCGAATTTACGCCAATCTGACACCAGTTGATCAATTTTTAACCAATGCAATAAATTGTTATTTTTCAATGGGATACATGTTTTTGAAAGAACGTTTTAAAATAAAACCTGCATTTTTCAGGGTTTTTGTGACCACCCTCTCATTTTTGTGCATAAATTCTCGGGTAAAACGTAATTTCCAAAAATCAGTTGGCGATTTCCCCCTGTTTTCATTGAAGTTTTTCAGCCTAAAATACCGTTCGTTCATTAAGCAAATACGCTCCGAACCCAAGCCGATGGATGGACATTTTACCGGGGGCAGGCAGCCATGAACAATCAGCGCCTGCCCTTGATTGCCGGCCTGATTTTGCTCCTGGCCCTCGCGGTGGCCGCTCTCGGCTGGGGTCTGGTGCGAAAACCTCAACTGGACAGTAGTAGCAGTGAATTGGCCGTGACGCTCACCACGGCGATACTGCGCTCCGGTTCAACCGATCGGCTATTGGCCATAGCCCATCCCACCCTCAGGAGCCCTGCATTCGATCTGGCAGGCTGAAACCAAAGCTGAAGCAGAGAAAGCGT
>CAJXIY010000014.1 GCA_913054495.1 uncultured Gammaproteobacteria bacterium
AGACATTTCAACTTCGTTTTGCCTGAATACATCGCCGTAGGTGACGACGCCATTGGCGCCGTCGGTCCAGACGATATCGTAAATCGAATCGACACCCTGCAGGTACATTGCGATGCGTTCGATGCCGTAGGTAATCTCACCGCTAACGGGATGGCATTCGAGCCCTCCGACTTGTTGAAAGTAGGTAAACTGGGTGATTTCCATGCCGTTAAGCCAGACTTCCCATCCCAGCCCCCAGGCACCAAGAGTTGGAGATTCCCAATTATCCTCGACGAATCGAATGTCATGAACGGCCATATCAATTCCCAGATTCTCCAGCGATGCGAGATAGAGCTCCTGTATGTCTTTGGGAGAGGGTTTCAGAATGACCTGAAACTGATAGTAGTGTTGTAGGCGATTCGGATTCTCGCCATAACGACCATCGCTTGGCCTCCGACATGGCTGCACGTAGGCTGCATTCCAGTTTTCGGGACCGATCGCACGCAAAAATGTGGCAGGATGAAAAGTTCCAGCGCCGACTTCCATGTCCAGCGGTTGGAGCACGACACAACCCTGTGCGGCCCAGAATTGTTGCAAGGCCAGAATGAGTCCCTGAAAAGTATTCAGATCAGTAGCTTTGTTCACGGTAATGCCGAATAGTGCAGAGGCTGCCTAGAAATCGAAGGGCTGCAATTATCCTTGATTCTCCGTCACTTATCCATAGTCTGCCAGTGTAGAGTCTCTTGCTGCTTGCTCTGGCGGATTGTTTCCAACGCTGAATTGTGGTTCCATTTTACGGTCGCAGGTCCTTTCCCTATGTTTTGACAAAAGTGAGATGCCGTCATTCAGAGCCTCTATTATTTTCTACTCAGGAGTTTCTTAACACTACTCGCCTGGTTGCCGCTTAGCGTTCTGCACGGCATGGCTTCGCTCTGGGGTGGTCTGCTGTATCGGATTCCTAATCGTGCGCGGAACACCACCTTCTGGAATCTGCGCGCCTGCTTTCCACAGAAAAGCGAAGAAGAGATGCGCGTTCTGGCGCGAGCGAGTCTTAAAAATACCGCCTGCACGGCGCTGGAAATGGGCAAGGCATGGATGCTACCAGTGGGCAAAACCGTCGCTCTGGTAACCGAGACAGAAGGGATGGATGAATTAAAGCAGGCTCTCGACTCGGGGGAGGGGGTGATCCTGTTAGCGCCCCATCAAGGTAATTGGGAGATTTTCGGCATTTTTATTTGCGATCACATGCCGACAACATTTCTCTATCAACCGCCAAAAATTCCAGCGTTCGACAGACTGTTAAAAAATGCAAGGTCGAGAAATGGCATCTCCCTCGCACCTACCAATAGAAAGGGCGTAGCCCAACTGCTCAGGGCGCTGCAACGAGGGGAGCTAGTTGGGATTCTGCCCGACCAGGTACCGAGCAACGAAGGCGGAATCCATGCCCCGTTTTTTGGCGAACCTGCATTCACCATGACGCTCATCAGTAAACTAATCCAGCGCCGGCGCGTGAAGGTATTCTGCGGATTTGCCAAGAGGCTCCCTGGCGCGAAGGGGTTCAAGGCAATCGTCGAAGCGGCGCATCGTGATATTTACGATGCAGATCTGGAAATCTCGGTAAGGGGTCTCAATCGAACCGTTGAGCACAGCGTAGGGCTGGCGGTCACCCAGTATCAGTGGGAATACAAAAGGTTTCGCCACCGACCCGATGGTGAGAAGGCATACTAATCAGACGCCGTCTAGCCCGGGCTCATCGTCTCCAGAACATCGGCGTGAACAGCACCAGCAGCGTAAATACCTCTAGTCGTCCCAGCAGCATGGCGAAGCAGAGAATCCATTTTGCGGTTGCCGGCAGATGGCCATAGGTTTCCGCGATCGTTGCCAGTCCGGGCCCAAGATTGTTAATGCAGGCGCCTACGGCGCTGAAGGCGGTGATGATGTCGAGGCCGGTGGCCAGCAATGCCAGCAGCATTGCCATGTATGCCATCACATAGACGGCGAAGAATCCCCACACCGATTCAATAATCCGGTCCGGTACCGGGTTGTGGCCCAGCTTAATTGGAATTACCGCCCTCGGGTGAATCAGTCGCTGCACCTCCCTGAAGCCCGACTTGAATATCAACAGGATGCGTATCACCTTCATGCCGCCGCCGGTTGAGCCTGCACAGGCCCCTATTATCGCTGCGTAGAGCAACAGGAAGGGCAGGAATAGAGGCCAGGAACTAAAATCGGCCGTCGTGAATCCGGTGGTTGTTGCTATCGACACAACCTGGAATACTCCCTTGATGAGTGATTCGGATATGCCGCTGTAGATATCTGAAAAATACAGGACCATCACCGTAACAATCGACAAAGATACCAGGATAAAGCTGTAGAACAGGAATTCAGGATCGGCGAGGTAGTGTTTGGCGTCGCGGCGGCGCCAGGCGGTGAAATGCAGGGCGAAGTTGATGCCGGCAATGAACATAAAGACGATGGCAACCATGTCAACGGCAGCGCTATTGAAATATCCCATACTGGCGTCATGGGTCGAGAAACCACCGATCGCCACGGTGGTGAAGCTGTGACCAATCGCATCGAACAGGCTCATGCCAACCGCCCAGTAAGCCAGGGCACAGGCAACTGTCAGGGTCAGATAGATGTACCATAGTGCCTTCGCTGTCTCCGCCAATCGGGGCACCAGCTTGTTGTCCTTTACAGGCCCCGGGCTTTCTGCGCGATAGAGCTGCATGCCACCGATGCCGAGCATGGGTAACAGCGCCACCGCCAGCACGATGATGCCCATGCCGCCCAGCCATTGCAGTTGCTGTCGATAAAACAGGATAGATTTCGGCAGGACATCCAGGCCCGAGATCACAGTAGCGCCGGTGGTCGTTAAGCCGGAAAAGGCTTCGAACACGGCATCGGTGATGGAGAGATCGAGTGCCGGGGACAGGATAAAGGGCAGGCAAGCCGCCGTGCCCAATACGGCCCAAAACAGAGTGACGACTAGAAACCCATCTCTGTTGCTGAGCTCCTGGCGGGATCGAGCGGTCGGTAGCCACAGTACGAATCCGCTAGCGAAAATAATCAGGAATGAAATAAAGAAGGCGGAGGCCGAGCCGTCGTCATAGATCCAGGAAACCACGATGGGCGGGAGATTCCCCAGCGCGGCGAAAAACATGAGCAAAATGCCGAGAATCTTGATGATGATGGAGGCATGCATTTTTACTTAAGGACCCTAGAAAAAACTGAATCCGACCTGGAATAATTGCTCGACTTTCTGAATTTCCCTGCGATCTATAAGAAACAGAATCACGTGGTCGCCCGACTCGATGACAATGTCATCATGAGCGATCAGAACTTCATCGTTGCGGACAATGGCACCGATCGTCGTGCCTTCGGGCAGGTCAATCGTTTCTATCGCGCGCCCCACTACTTTCGAAGAGGCTTGATCACCGTGGGCGACTGCCTCGATCGCTTCCGCTGCGCCCCGGCGCAGGGAATGAACTTTGACCACATCGCCGCGCCGAACGTGGGTGAGCAAACTACCAATGGTTGCTTGCTGCGGGGAAATAGCGATGTCGATCTCACCCCCCTGAACCAGGTCGACATAGGCAGGATTATTGATAATCGCCATCACCTTCTTGGCGCCAAGCCTCTTCGCCAATAGCGAAGACATGATGTTCGCTTCGTCATCGTTGGTCAGGGCGAGGAACACATCGGTGTCCTCAATATTTTCTTCGATTAACAGATCCTGCTGTGAAGCCTCACCATTGAGCACAATTGCATGATCGAGATGATTGGCGAGGAAGTCGCAGCGCGCTGGGTTGCGCTCGATAATCTTCACCTGGTAGCGATGCTCGATATCTTCTGTCAGGCGTAGCCCGATATTGCCACCCCCGGCGATCATTATGCGCTTGTAGGGGCGATCGAGACGGCGTAATTCGCTCATACAGGCACTGATATCATCCCGCGGGGCAATGAAAAACACTTCGTCGTCGGCCTCAATAACCGTCGAACCTTCAGGCATGATGGGTCGATCTTTCCTGAAGATGGCAGCGACCCTGGTATCCACCGAGGGCATATGCTGCCGCAACAGGCGAATTTCCTGTCCCACCAAAGGCCCACCGTAGAAAGCCTTCACCGCCACCAGCTGAACTTTGCCGTCGGCAAAATCCAGCACCTGTAATGCGCCCGGCAGATCCAGCAGGCGGCTAATGTAGCTCGAAATTATCAGTTCGGGACTGATGACGACGTCTACGGCGATACCATTTTTGCCAAACAATAGGCGTTCACTAACCAGGTAAGAAGAGGAGCGAATGCGGCAAATCTTCTTCGGTGTTTGAAACAGGGAGTAGGCAACCCGGCAGGCCACCATGTTGATTTCATCGCTCTCGGTGACGGCGATGATCATCTCGGCATCCTCACCACCGGCCCTTTCCAGTACATCCGGGTGCGACGCCTCGCCGACAATGGTGCCGATGTCTATGTGGTCTTTTAGTTCCTGCAGTTTCTCGGCGTCATTATCGACAACGGTAATGTCATTGGCTTCATTAGCCAGGGTTTCGGCGAGAGCGCTGCCAACCTGATTGGCACCGAGGATAATTATCTTCATGCGAGCCGGTCTCTGTCAGTACTGCCAAACAAAGGTTCGAGGGTAGCTCAGCGCTAACAAACCTTTTCTAGCACACAGTAGAAGAAGCCATCGGGGCCATTGTTTTTGCCAGGTAGGAGCTGTCTTCCGAGGGAACATTCTACTCCCCAATCGGCCGTGATGCCCTGATATTTAGCGTTATCCACGGATCGGAGGAATTCGGCAACACTGTCTTCGTTTTCCTGTCTGAGGATGGAGCAAGTGGTGTAGAGGAATAGCCCTCCCGGTTTTAGAGTGGGCCACAGTGCCCGCAAAAGTTGCTGTTGGCTCCTTACCAAGGACGCGATGTCTTGCTCCGATCGCAGCAGCTTGATATCCGGATGTCTGCGTATTACCCCAGTGGCGGAGCAGGGCGCGTCTAAGAGGATGCGGTCAAATTGCTGCTGATTCCACCAGTCCTCAATTTGGGTGGCATCTGCGACGTGTAGATCAGCTGCCAAGCCCAGTCTTAGCAGGTTTTCTTCGATTCTCTCCGTTCTTTGGGCGCTTTTGTCCAGCGCCACACAGGACGCGAGTAAAGGCTCACTTTCGAGAATATGGCAGGTCTTTCCGCCGGGTGCCGCACAGGCATCCAGCACCCGCATGCCCGGCGCCAGGTGCAACAGGTCAGGCACCAGCTGTGAGGCTTCGTCCTGCACGCTGAGCCAACCTTCCTGAAACCCCGGCAAGGCGTCGACGGACATCGGCACGGCGAGATAAATCGCGGTCTCGGCCAGGATTCCTGCCGTGGCTTGAATTTTCGCCGCTGCCAACCGGCCGAGCATTTCATCCCGGGATGTTTTTGCCAGATTTACCCTCAGGGTCATGGGTGGGCGCAAATTGTTATTAGCTAAAATTTGCAGGGCTTGCTCGGGCCATTGTTCGCTGGTGGCCTTGGCGAGCCAGTCAGGATGTGACAGCAGGGCCATTTTATCGCTGCCAGTAAGCGCTTTTCTTGTCTCATCTCTACGCCGGAGGTAGTTTCTCAGTACAGCATTGACCAGCGCCTTCGCCCAGGGTTTGCCCAGGCTCCGGGTCGCCGCCACCGTTTCATTGATGACCGCGTAATCTGGTACGGAGAGTTCGCGAAGCTGATATAGCCCAACCAGCAGTAGACATTTTAAGTCGGTTTCCTTCTTCTTGAGGGCTTTGCTGAGCAGCGTATCGAGAATTATCTCGAGTAGGTGAAACCATCGACAGCTGCCAAAGCAGGTTTCCTGAAGTAGGGCGTAGTCATCCAGGTGCTTGTAATTACTGAGATGTGTAGTGAGGGAGCCCTTACCAACTACAAGCTCCGCGAGGATGTTTGCGGCGATTGCACGACTGTTTGACGCGCTCATGAACTGGTCGGCATCTCGGCGCCAAAAACATTTCCGGGAGCGAACAGCAAGGGCCTGGAACGGAGGACGTTGGTGACCACCGTCGCGCCTTTACCCGGCAATTGAACCTTAAAAACCTGAAGTAAGGACTCATTACAGACAACGGTAAAAGCATCTTTTCGCATCTCGACGATGGTCCCCGGTGGTGCGTCGCTGGTCCCCGCCAGTGGGCGTGCTTCCAGTATCCGCAGTCGCTGCTGGTCGAGAAAGGAGTAGGCTGGGCTCCTGCCGATGCCGGCCCGCACCTGCCGGTCGATGGCGGTGGCGGTAGCAGACCAGTCGATTAGCGCCTCAGACTTGCTCAGCTTTTTAGCGTAAGTGCTTTTGGCATGGTCCTGTGCCCGGGCTTCTAGGCGAAATGCCTCGATATCATTCACCACGCGTACCAGGGCAGTAGTGCCCGCAAGCTGGAGCTTTGCCTCGACATTGAGTCGGGTGTCCGTGGCCTCTATGCTGACTGTTTCCATCGATAATATGTCGCCGGTATCCAGGCCTGCATCCATCTGCATAATAGTGATGCCGGTTTCCTCATCGCCGGCCAGGATTGCACGCTCGATCGGTGCCGCTCCCCGCCACCGAGGTAGCAAGGAGGCATGCATGTTGATGCAGCCATATTTCGGGATCTCCAGCAAAGATTCGGGAAGAATGAGCCCGTAGGCTACAACAATCAAAACATCGGGGCGAAGCGACAGCAGCAATTGTTGCTGCTCATCAGATTTCAGACTCGGGGGTTGCAGCACCGGGATTGCGTGATGCTCGGCCAACTTCTTTACCGGGCTGGGCTGTAATTGTCTGCCCCGACCCGAGGGACGGTCCGGCTGTGTGTATACCGTGACTAGCTCGTGGCGGGTTTCCAGTAATGCCGCCAGGTGCGCAGCAGCGAAAGCAGGAGTGCCTGCAAAACAGAGTCGCAATTTTTGCATTGAAATCCCTAACAGTCTGTTAAGCAGTCTTTTTGTGTTCTTTTTCAAGCTTGGCGCGAATACGCTGGCGTTTGAGAGTGCTCAAGTAATCTACGAAGAGCTTGCCATTGAGATGGTCAATCTCATGCTGGACGCAAATAGAAAGAATGCCTTCTGCGGTGAGTTCGAATTCCTGTCCCTGATAATCCTGGGCCCGGGCGTGGATGGTCTGAGGCCTGGAGACGGTTTCGTAAAATCCCGGTACAGACAGACAGCCCTCGTCATAGTCGAACAGGTCCTCATCTATTACTTCAAAACTTGGATTAATAAATACTTGAGGACTATCCTTATTCTCCGATACATCTAATACCATAAGCCGCTTATGGACATTTACTTGAGTTGCAGCGAGACCTATACCCTGAGCTTCGTACATGGTTTCAAGCATATCCGCGATCAAGACTTCGAGCCTGGCGTCGAAAACACTAACGGGGATTGCTATTTTCCTTAGCCTGGGGTCGGGAAATTCCAGGATTTGTAGAATTGCCATAGTCTCGAATAACCTTTTGGTCCTGTATAGGCAAAGCTGTAGATTGTGAACTGCGCCTAGTGATAATTATACCGTATTGCTAACATGTGCAGGCGTCTGAGTACGGAATTTTAATGATGAATAAAGTGGGATCGAAGCCATTACTGACCCTGATAAGCTTATGTGCAGGCATTTTGCTCGGTGCCGCGCCTGCATACGGCCAGGGCGGGCTCTTACACGACGAGTATGCGGACAGTTACACCGTGGCCGAAGGCGACACCTTGTGGAACATCGCCGGCCAGTTCCTGCAAGATCCCCAGCGTTGGGAGGAGGTCTGGCAACCAGACCCCTATCTGGATAATCCGGATCTTATATATCCTGGGGATATCCTCAGAATTGGCCTGGTAGGAGGCAATCCGCGCATTTTGGTGCAGCGGGGGGACAGGCTGGAGGTACGGCTGGGTCCCGAAATCCGCGTACTTCCACTGGTGAGTGCGATTCCCACGATTCCACTGGAAGACATCGAAAATAGTTTCACCAAGAACTGCATCGTCGATCCAGCAATGATTGAGGCGGCGCCCAATATTGTCGCGAACCTCGGCAATAATCTGGTCATTGGCACCAGCGACGAGATCTATGCCCGTGGCCTGTGGCCTGATGGAACCGGCTCATTCGAAGTCTATTGGGCAGGCGCATGTATTTCGATCACTCCGGGACCGAGCAACTGGGCCAGGAACTGGAGTATTTGGGTTTTGCGATCATCGCCGAAGATGCGGGGCCGGGGCTGAAGCGGATGCTGATAAACAATAGTAGCAGGGAGATTCAAGTTGGTGACCGCTTACTAGTCAAGGTAGAATCAAGTATAGGTTCCACCATTTTCCCATCCGAGCCGGAAGCACCGGTGAGCGGAATGATCATAGCCTTTCTTGGGGCATCGTCCCTCGCCTAGCAGTTGGATACCGTCGTGATCGATCTGGGTTTGGAGGACCAACTGGAAGTTGGTAATATCTTGTCAATTTAACTGCCGGGTCCTCAGATCGTGGATGAAGTCGAGCGTGGGCAGTTGAGCTTCAGGCAGCGAATCGGCGCCATGTTCAATCAGAAACAATTACAATTACCCGGCAAGTATATCGGCACCCTGCTGGTCTATAAAATCTTCGAGCAACTGAGCTACGCCCTCATTCTGAGCTCGCTGGAGCCGGCCCAACTCTATAACCAGGTAGTAAATCCCTGATCTGATTTCTTACCGTCGCCCGATTCCATCGCTCAAGGACGAACCATGGAAGCAACGATCATCGCAGCCTATCTGCGGCTCTACCACTGTACAGGGATTAGCCACCAGCAGTTTTCCCGCCTGCTCAAGCAGGCGGGAAACATTACCGTAATACTCGATCAGAACGATGAATGGTTGCAGTCATTGGGCATGGACCCGGGCCAGATATCGATGCTGCGGCGAAGCCAGGGCTCCGCATCGATGGAGTCCAAAATCGAGGAAGATCTTAGTTGGCAACAGTCTCGGGGCAACGCCATTGTCGGCTACGAATCCCCAGACTACCCGCCCTTGCTGAGAACTACAGATTTCCCGCCACCGCTGCTTTATGCCATCGGCGACAGCTCAGTGCTTTCCACCGTGGCCCTGGGAATTGTGGGCAGCCGCAAAGCCAGCGAATATGGAGGCCGCAACGCCTATTGGATGGCGCATGAATTGAGCCACGCCGGCTTGCTGATCTGTAGCGGCATGGCGAGAGGCATAGATACCCAGGCCCATAAAGGGGCGTTGGCCGCATCCGGGGCAACCGTCGCCGTGCTGGGAACCGGAATAGATATTTGCCACCCATTAGCGAATCAGAAACTGGCAGAGCAGATTGCCGTAAAAGGGGCCTTGATATCGGATTTTCCCCTGGGGTCTCCGCCACGGGCAAACAATTTCCCCCGGCGTAATCGAATAATCAGTGGCATGAGCCTGGGCACGCTGGTGGTTGAAGCCACGGCTCACAGTGGTTCGTTAATTACTGCGCGCCTGGCACTGGAGGAGAACCGGGAAGTGTTTGCCTTCCCCGGTTCCATATCCAGTCAGCTGTCCCGTGGCTGTCACCGGCTCATAAAAGAAGGCGCGAAATTGGTCGAGGAACCGGCAGACATACTCGAGGAACTGGGAATGAAAAGCAGAGGAGCAGCAAGGCTTGAGTCCACAGCCAATTCCACGCAGAAAAACTGTGGTGCAGAAGCGCCATCTCTGAATGAGCACGAGGCCAACATCATGCGCTTAATCGGCGGCAACAACTGTCTGATGCAGACTCTGCTCGATAGCTCGGGATATAGCTTGCAACAATTGAATGCTCTGCTGCTACATCTGGAAATGCTGGGACTGGTGAGGGCCGAAGGCGGCAGATTCAGCTGCACTGATCCAGCGCTATAAGCCTTGCATAGCCGGTCGGACTGAGGTAGTTTCCCCGTTTTGCGAATTTACCCGGGATCTGACTGCCATGACAAAACCATTCGTCGCGATTCTTATGGGCTCTGAATCTGACCTCAGCACCATGCAGGCAGCAGGGGATATATTTAAGCAACTGGAAATCGGCCATGAAATAAAAATTACCTCCGCACACCGTACGCCAGCTGCCACCCGCCAGTATGTGAGCGATGCGGAGTCTCGCGGCTGCCAGGTGTTTATCGCCGGCGCTGGGTTGGCGGCACATTTGGCGGGAGCTGTCGCCGCAAAAACGCTGAAACCGGTGATTGGGGTTCCCATCGATTCTGGCCCGCTTAACGGCCTCGATGCCCTGCTATCGACGGTGCAAATGCCGGCCGGGATTCCCGTCGCAACCGTCGCTGTGGGAAAAACAGGCGCAAAGAATGCCGCCTATCTGGCAGCCCAGATACTCGCCCTGGGCGATACGGAACTGGCGGCAAGAGTCGCCGCAGATCGAGTTGCAAGTGCCGAAAAAGTTCAAGCCCAGGATCAGGCCTTGCAGGCAGGGCTTTGAATTTCGGGATAATGGTTTAACAATGAACCGCCAGATCCTCCAGCAGGCTTGCGAAACCCTGGAAGCCGGGGGGATTATTGCCTATCCCACCGAAGCGGTCTGGGGATTGGGTTGTGACCCCCAGAGCTATTCCGCCGTCAAACGAATTCTGGCCTTGAAAGGCAGATCCCAGGACAAAGGCCTGATCCTTGTCGCTGCCGGGGTCCACCAATTGGGCAAACTGTTTGACGGGCTCAATGCACGGCAACTGGGTCGTATCGAAGCCAGCTGGCCGGGGCCGACAACGTGGCTGATCCCGGATCCGGCTAAGTTGTTCCCGGACTGGATCAAGGGCAAACATCAATCCATTGCCATTCGAGTCAGCGCTCACCCACTGGTGCATGCCCTGTGCGAGCAGTTCGGAAAACCCATCGTCTCGACTTCAGCAAATGCGGCGGGAAAGACCGCGATTCGGGATAGAACTGAAATCGAGACTCTATTTGGGGGTAGTATTGACTACGTGGTTGCCGGCGATCTGGGCACCGACCCTCTGCCCTCAGAAATTAGAGATTTGCTAAGCGGATCTTTGATTCGATGAGCAATTGATTGCGGCCCTAATGATTAAAGGGTGTGAGGAAAATATTCTGGACGCAGTAAATTCCAAGGCGGTGAAAGACTTTCTACTCGGTCTGCAAGTCGATATTTGCAAAGGCCTGGAAGCCGTCGACAACACGGCCAGTTTCATTACTGACAGGTGGGATAGAGACGAAGGCGGCTCGGGCATCAGCCGCGTGATTTCCGGCGGCACGGTGTTTGAGAAAGGCGGCGTCAACTTTTCCCATGTTTATGGCGAGGCGATGCCGGCGGCTGCTACCGCGACCCGGCCGGAACTGGCTGGCAGGGCCTATCAAGCCATGGGCGTTTCCCTGGTCATGCACCCGCTGAATCCATTTGTGCCGACCTCCCACGCAAACTTCAGATTATTTGTTGCCGAGAAGGAAAATGCAGAGAGCGTCTGGTGGTTCGGAGGCGGCTACGACCTGACCCCATACTATGGCTTCGAAGAAGATTGTATTCACTGGCACCAGCAGGCAAAGCTCGCCTGTACTGAATTCGGTGAAGACCTATATCCGCAATTCAAGCGCCAGTGCGATGATTACTTCTATATCAAACACCGGCACGAGGCCAGGGGAATAGGTGGCCTGTTCTTCGATGATTTCAATGAGCTGGGTTTCGATCGGTGCTTCGAGTTCGTCCGCTCGATGGCGGGCAGTTATCTAAAAGCCTATCTGCCCATCGTGGCACGTACCAGGGAGATGGAATTCACGGAAGCAAACAAGGAGTTTCAGGAATATCGCCGCGGCAGGTATGCCGAGTTCAACCTGGTCTATGATCGAGGCACGCTGTTTGGATTGCAATCTGGCGTGGGTCGAATCGAATCTATATTGATGTCCCTGCCTCCTGTGGTCCGCTGGATTTATAACTGGCAAGCCGAACCCGGGAGTGAAGAGGCCAGGCTCACCGGCTATTACCTGAAACCAAGGAATTGGGTGTAAGCACCACCGCGCCGCGAGGGATTCAAAGTCATGTCTCAATATGCCGTTGTCGGCAACCCGGTCAAGCACAGCAAATCACCGCGAATTCACAGCCTGTTTGCCAGCCAGACGGGGCTGGAGCTTGAATACACCGCTATCCAATTAGAAGAAGAAAACTTCGAATCTCAGGTGCAGAAATTTTTTGCAGCTGGTGGAGCAGGACTCAATGTCACTGTGCCGTTTAAAGAGAAGGCTTTCTTATTGGCAGATTCCTGTTCGGAGAGAGCGAGCCTGGCGCAAGCGGTAAACACCCTCTACGTCGACGTCGACGGTGCCCTGGTTGGTGACAACACCGACGGCGTTGGCCTGGTGAGAGACATCAAGTTGAATCATCGCTTCGAAATTCGCCGGCGGCGGATTCTGCTATTGGGTGCAGGCGGTGCGATTCGTGGCGCACTTACAGCCCTGGTGGCTGAAGACCCAGCCGAGATCACAATCGCGAACCGAACCCTCGGCAAAGCCCTGCAGTTAAAAACCGAGTTTGAACATCTGGCGAATGTCACTGCGCTAGGGTTTGGGGACCTGGATGCTACGGCCTTCGACCTGGTGATCAATGGCACTTCCTTAAGCCTGGAAGGCAAGCTCCCGCCTGTGAGTAAGGCGGTGATCTCGTCTGCCTGTTGCTGCTATGACATGATGTATGGGGACAGCGATACCGTGTTTGTCAGTTGGGCCAGGGCCAATGGCGCTGTGCTTGCCCTCGATGGGCTTGGCATGTTGGTGGAGCAAGCTGCCGAATCATTCACAATCTGGCATGGGCTGCGGCCGCAGACGCAATTGGTCATCTCGCAGCTCAGGTAGTACCCCAATCGCTCCTTGGTGTTGGAGTATTGCCGCAAATCCTTCCCAGCATCGGCCCAGCACGTTATCTACAGCCGACAAGATGATAGTAAGCATTTACTTTTATGCACAAAAAAGGGGCTATCGTTGCCAATAGCCCCTCTAATTTACTAGCAGAAACTCAGTGCGCTTCCTCTTCTTCTTCTTCGTGTTCCGCTCCATGAAGATCACTTGGCGAGAGAGCGACCGCGTTGGGGTCGTGCCCCATATAAAGATATCGGGTGCCGCTGATGTAATTGCCCTCGACTGCCATAAACACAATAAGCATGAGCAAGACTGTCGGCGGACCAAGAATAGTAAAGGCCAGCGCCAGACGCTCCCAAAACACGTGCATGAAGATAGCGATAATAAAGCCAGCCTTCAGCAACATGAACATGATCACGAGGAACCAGCGCATACCGCCCTGCACGTTGAAAAAATCCACCGCATAGGAACAGGCGCTGAGCACGAAAAGCAGAACCCAAATTCTGTAATATAACCCAAGAGGATGTTGTTGACCGGTATCAGATGACATCTCTGTCTCCCCTTACAATAAGTAGAAAAATGCGAAAATGAATACCCAGACGAGATCCACGAAGTGCCAATATAGGCCTGCGATCTCGACAATTTCATAACCTTTGTCGTCGTAGACGCCGCGTTTAACCCTGAAGGCAACCCACAACAAATAGATGACGCCGATGGTTACGTGGGCACCGTGAAAACCCGTGATCATGAAGAACACCGACCCGAATTGAGCTGCACCGAAGGGGTTGCCCCAAGGGCGTACGCCTTCTTCGAGGATAAGCTTGCTCCACTCAAACACCTGCATGCTGACAAAGGATGCGCCGAAGGCAGCGGTGGCACACATGAGCCAGAAGGTTTTCACCTTGTCCTTTTGATAGCCAAAGTTAACCGCCAGGGCCATGGTTCCCGAGCTGGAGATCAGGATGAACGTCATGATCGCTATCAAGATCAGCGGTATTGGATCGCCACCGCCAAATGACAGTGCAAAGATCTCACTCTGAACCGGCCAGGGCTCGGTCGTGGTCAGGCGGACATGAAGGTAGCCGGTGAGGAAGCAGGTGAAGATGAAGGTATCACTCACCAAAAATATCCACATCATTGCCTTGCCCCAGGGCACATGATAGGTTTGCTTGTCCGCAGACCAGTCGTCAGCCAGGCCATCGATACCGCCGTGTCTGACTATTTCACTTACTGCTGTTTCACTCATTCCTGTGTCCCATAATTTCTAAAATTTTTCCTAGAACCCTGGTATTGATTCCCGAATCATGACGACCAGTCCCTCGCTCCGGTTTGAGCCCGTCAGGTATTAGACAAGATTGCAAACATCACCAGCCAGACGATAAGCAGAAAGTGCCAATACAATGTACAAAGCTCAATGCTCAGACGCAGGTCCTGAGGCTCGCCAACCGACAGCAAGCGAATCAAGCTCTTGCTCCAGACCCACAGCCCGCCGAGCAGATGCAGAGCATGTAAGCCAGTCAGTAGGTAGAAGAAAGAATTCGCAGGATTGGAGGCCACGAAATAGCCCGCCGACTGCAGGCCATTCCAGACCACAAGTTGCCCGGCGATGAAGAGTGCGGCGAAGACCCCGGCGCCAACGAGCGCTACCATGAGGTGCTTGTCCTGATCATTAGTGACAAGATTTCTTGCCCACTGAAACAAGATGCTACTCACAACCAGCAGGCCCGTATTCAGCCATAGCTGCGCCGGGTCAGACAGCGGGGTCCAATCCGGGAGTTCCATTCGCACGTAGTAACTGACCGTCAACATGGAAAAAATAACCGACGCAACCACCAGGAAAATCACCAGCGCCACTCTTTCGGGGGCGGCATCGAACGCCCCTTCGGGATCGAGTCCGCCGATTACACCGGTTCTCTCCCAGGGTTTTTCTGTGATGCTCTTGAACAGGCTCATAGGTCAGCCATCGACGGGTCGTGGTCGGGATCGAAATGCTGCTCGTCAACCGTGGGTTCTTCGCTCTCAGGCGTGTTCTGAGGGATGAAGTCTACATGGGCCCCCGGCACGCTGTAGTCATAAGGCCAGCGGTAAACCACGGGTAATTCATCTCCCCAGTTGCCATGGGCTGGCGGCGTATCCGGGGTTTGCCATTCCAGTGATGCCGAGCCCCAAGGGTTCGAGCCAGCTTTTTTGCCGTACTTCAGACTCCAGAAGATATTGATGAAGAACAACAACTGGGCTGCGCCCACTACCAGGGCAGCGATGGTGATTGCGGAATTCAAATCCTGGGCGGACGCCGGAATGAAGTCGGTAGAACCCAGGGCATAATATCGTCGTGGCACGCCCAGGAAGCCCAGGTAATGCATGGGCAGATAGATGGCATAAGTGCCGAGGAAGGTGAACCAGAAGTGCGCCTTGGCCAGGCCCTCGTGATACATCCTGCCGGACACCAATGGATACCAGTGATAAAGGGCGGCAAACAAGACCAGCACCGGAGACACGCCCATTACCATGTGAAAGTGGGCTACCACGAAGTAGGTATCGGACAAGGGCATATCGATAACCACGTTGCCGAGGAACAGGCCGGTCAGGCCGCCGTGAATAAAAGTGAAGATGAAACCGATGGCAAAATACATCGGCACATTCATGCGGATGTCCCCTTCCCACAGGGTCAGTACCCAGTTATAGACTTTCAGTGCGGTGGGAACTGCAATTATCAGGGTAGTGGTGGCGAAGAAGAAGCCAAAGTAGGGGTTCATACCGCTCACGTACATGTGATGTGCCCAGACGACAAAACTCAGAGCACCGATGGCGATGATCGCCCACACCATCATGCGATAACCAAAAATATTCTTGCGAGCGTGGGTACTCAACACATCAGACACCAGGCCGAAGGCAGGTAGCGCCACGATGTAAACTTCCGGATGACCGAAGAACCAGAATAGATGCTGGAACAGGATCGGGCTGCCGCCGCTGTAGTCGAGCGGCGTACCTGCTTCGATAATTGCCGGCATAAAGAAGCTGGTACCCAGTAGCGTATCGAAGGTCATCATGATGCCGGATACCAACAGCGCCGGGAATGCGAACAGACCCAGGACGGTGGCGGTGAAGATTCCCCAGATCGTCAGCGGCAAGCGCATCATGGTCAGACCACGGCAGCGGGCTTGCAGCACCGTGGTTACGTAGTTTAGACCGCCCATGGTGAAGGCGACGATGAACACAATGAGGGACACCAGCATCAGCACTATCCCCCAATCGGAACCGGGGGTGCCCGCCAGGCTCGCCTGCGGTGGATACAGGGTCCAACCGGCCCCGGTGGGCCCGCCGGGGACAAAAAAGCTGGCCATCAGAATCAATACGGACAGCAGGTACACCCAGTAACTCAACATATTCAGGAAGGGGAAGACCATGTCTCTGGCACCGCACATAAGCGGGATCAGGTAATTTCCGAAGCCGCCGAGAAACAACGCGGTCAGCAAGTAGATCACCATGATCATGCCGTGCATGGTTACAGCCTGGTAGTACGAACTAGGATCGATCAGGTCGAATGATTCTGGAAAGCCCAGCTGCATGCGCATTAGCAGCGACAAGACCAGGGCCACAAGCCCGACAAAGATTGCGGTGCCCCCATACTGGATGGCGATTACCTTGTGATCCTGGCTCCAAACGTATTTGGTGACCCAGCTATGCGGGTGATGCAGCTCCTGCGTCTGATCAGCCAGTGGTACGTAAGACATTCAATCCTCCTAACTCTTAATTCTTTGAGTCGAGCCGAAGCGGCTAAACAAACTAATACAATCGATGGCGATACGTTTATTGCGGCTTGCTACCGCAGGCTATTGAGGTATGTAGCAACGTCTTCAATCTCTTCGAGGCCGGACATGGCGGCTGCCATCCCAACCATCTGCTCGCCATAGTGGTCATCCGCATGTAGTCCCCGAATGCCGGCCTTGAAATTGTTAATTTGAGTAACGAAATACCAGTCACTCATACCGGCAAGCGTGGGCGCATCGGTATACCAGGTGCCGCTGCCGTCCTTCAGATGACAGGCTGCGCAGTTACGGGAATATATGTCCTCACCATTTTCAACATCGCCGCTAACAGTTGTCTGGGCGGCGTTATCCGGCAGGGTGGCAATATAGGCCGCCATGTTGCGAATGGCATCATCGTTCACCAGAGTTTGCGCCATCTGCGCCATGACCTGACCGCTGCTGTCGCCTTCGCCGCCCCGAACGCCGGTTTTGAAGTATTTTAGTTGCCGCTCTATGTACCAGGCTCGCTGCCCCGCCAACTTGGGACCGTTTGACGCCTGATCGCCCTCACCCTGGGCGCCATGGCAGGTCGCGCAGAGGGCGAATTGAGCCTGGCCGGCGGCTACGTTTGGCGATGCGGGGTCCTGAGTCTCGGCGAAAGTGGGCTGCTCGGCTAACCAGCTGTCAAATTCTTCCTGGGTGTCAATCACGACAGCGCCGCGCATGACAAAGTGACCAATGCCACAAAGTTCTTCGCAGAGAATGTCATAGCGACCGATTTCGGTGGGTTCGAACCAGATATAGGAAATCAAGCCCGGCACCAGATCCATCTTCACGCGGAATTGGGGGACGGTGTAATTGTGCAGCGTGTCATTCGACCGCAACAGCGTCTTGACAGGCTTGCCCACGGGCAGATGCATCACCGGGCCCGCTACGATTATGTCGTCCTGAGCATTGGGATCTTCGGTGTTGATGCCGTAGGGATTGGTCTCGGTAACCAGGGCAGTTTCTGCTATGCCAAGCACGCCATCGGCGCCGGGATAGCGGTAGGACCACTGCCATTGCTGACCCATGACTTCGATTTCTGTCGCCTCATCCGGCACCGTGACGATGGTTGCCCACACAAACAGGCCCGGGGCCAGCATCATCACCACGCCCACAGTCGTCACGGCGGCCAGGATCACTTCCAGCTTGGTATTTTCTGGCTCGTAAACAGCCTTATGGCCTTCCTTCTGTCTGAATTTGTAGACGCAGTAAGCCAGGAACAGGTTGATGGCAATGAAGACGAATCCGGTGACCCAGAAAGTCACGTCGATCGTGAAATCGATCAGTCCCCAGTCGGCTGCAAGGTCCGTGAACCACCATGGGCTGAGGAAATGGAAAAGGACAGATCCAATAACCAGCAGGAAAATAACGACCGCTAAAGTCATAAACCAGGTTTCCTTCTAATATTTACAAACGACTATCAGCGGGCACGGGAATAACTGGACTGCCGTGCCTGTTGCTGAAGAATTAGGTTTTTCAGTTCTTATTCAGGCTGGGGTAATTCGATAAAAACAACCACAATGTTAGTTGAGCGAGCTGGAAATAAAGCGGCTCAGCATGTATTTTTCCCGACGAGTACCCACATAATTATTCAAAACCGGGTGGGGGCAATTCACCGCATTCATGGCTTCGAAAACGGCAGAGTTTTACCCCACTTCACGCGCACCGGCATGCTATAGAAAATTGGTCATTATCGCAAGGAATTTTGGTGCCAAAACCGGTGAAAACCTGCGCCAAATCAAGCATTTTTGACAGTTTCCTGTCACTCACGAATGTGGCCATCTCCATACTGTAACAGGGGTCTCGATATTCATATTAGCCTACCGGGAATCGCAGTCGTTCATCTTGAGATTGCACCTGAAACATGGTTGAATGCCCGCGCTCAAAAATGGGCGATGACGGAATGGCGAATATTCGCTCCGATGAGGAAATCGGGAGTATAATCCCCCAGTCGAATTCCAGCCCCAATTCTAGTAACTAGTTCTAAACAGTGTGACCCGTGACCGATATCACTTCAAATTCGATGACAAGCAGTTGGCGCGATTTCTACGAAATGTGCAAACCGCGCGTTGTCATGCTCATGATTCTGACGTCCCTGGTGGGGATGTTCCTGGCGGTGCCGGGGATGGTGCCGCTTGATATTCTGATCCTGGGCAACCTGGGAATAGCGCTTGTGGCCAGCGCCGGTGCGGTGGTAAACCACGTCATCGATCGGAAGATCGATGTGCTGATGAAGCGAACTCACAACCGACCTCTGGCTCAGGGCCGTGTCGATCTCAGGCACGCCACCCTATTTGCGATAGCAATTGGTGTGCTGGGGATGACTATCCTGATGGTTTGGGTAAATCCCCTGTGTGCATGGTTAACCCTGGGTTCCTTCGTCGGCTACGCAATTATCTATACTGGCTACTTGAAGCACGCTACCCCGCAGAATATTGTTATCGGCGGCCTGTCCGGGGCGATGCCACCACTGCTGGGATGGTCAGCAGTATCGGGCAGCATTGAAGCCGATGCGCTGATTCTGCTACTCATCATATTTGCCTGGACGCCGCCTCATTTCTGGGCGCTGGCGATTCACCGCAAGGAAGAATACGCAAAAAGTGGCGTACCCATGTTGCCCGTCACCCACGGCGAACACGTGACCAAAGTTCATATCATCGTCTACACTATCATTTTGTTCATGGTCAGCATCCTGCCTTTCATTTCCGGCATGAGCGGAATTCTCTATCTCGGGGCAGCAGTCGTTCTCGGTAGTGGTTTCCTGTACTGGTCCACTGTATTAATGCTGAAGCCAACAGCCACTACAGCGATGGATACTTTTCGTTATTCAATTCTCTATCTTGCCCTGCTCTTCGTTGCCCTGGTAATCGATCACTATTTATTCTAGGGATCTCCATGACTCTCAGCCGTAATGCCAAAATTGGACTCGTAGCGTTTGTGGTTTTCGACGTTTTACTGGCAATCACCCTGGTTTCTCTGTACCTGGCTCGCGCGGAACGGGAGCTGCTGACTGAATTACGTGAAATTGGCGTGACCGTTTATCCGCAGCCGATGCAGCTCAGCGAATTTCAGCTCACCGACCAGTTCGGGAATCCGTTTACGGAGGAAAACCTTACCGGCTATTGGAGCATTCTGTTCCTCGGCTATACCAACTGCCCCGATATCTGTCCGCTGACGATGGCGGAGCTAAAACAATTCTACGAGCGACTCGATGACCGAAAAATCAAGGACGACTTGAGAGTCGTGCTGGTATCTGTGGACCCCGAAAGAGATACCCCGGAGACCATGGCTAATTATGTGAACTCGTTTAACCGGGATTTTATTGGATTAAGCGGAGACTACGATTCAATATCGAATCTGGCTCGCCAGGTCTTCGTTGCACATTCTGTAGTCGGGCAAATGCCTGATCGCTCGGAACACGCCGATGGCGTGGACCGTGGATATTTGATTGAGCACAGCAGCCATTTGTCTATTTTTAACGAGGCCGGGCAGTTGCAGGCGATTGTCCGCCAGCCAATTCGAGACCGGGATCTCCTGACCGCATATCGGCTCCTTCGAGGGCGGTGGTGATGACCACCTTGTCTGCCTGGCTATGCTTTTTGAACGCTTGGATAGAAATAAAGCAGCAGGAAAATAGCACTGGCCGCCACTACAATCGCTGGCCCTACCGGCACATCTAGAAAAAATGCAACCGTCAAACCTACCACAATCGAAAGGCTGCCGATACAACTCGCCTTGATCGCCATCTGTTCGGGCGTCTGCGCCAGTCTTCTCGCCGCCGCCGGGGGAATGATCAAAAGTGATGTGATTAACAACACTCCCACTATCTTCATCGAAACCGACACTACCAGGGCGATTAGCAACACCAGGATCAAGTTTAATCGCTTTACATTAGTACCCTCAATTTCAGCTATTTCAGCATGCACGGTAGCGGATAATAGATCGTTCCAGAATAGATAGAGTATGAGTGAAACAAAGGCAACAACGGCAACAACCCACAGTAAATCAGAACTGCTAATCGTAAGAAGAGCACCAAACAAATAGGCCTCCAGATTCACTCGGATAGAATCAGAAAGCGCCAGCACCACCACTCCCATAGCTAGCGAGCTATGGGCAATAATGCCGAGTAATGTATCAGTCGATACACCGGGCCGTCGTTCTAACAGGGTTAATAACACAGCAAAAAACAAGCAACTGATGATGATGCTGAGCTGCGGGTTGCTGTTGGTAAGCAAGCCTATGGCGATGCCCAATAGTGCCGAGTGAGCCAGGGTGTCGCCAAAGTATGACATCCGGCGCCATACGATAAAGGATCCCAGGGGACCGGCGACCAGGGCCAGAGACATTCCCGCTGCGAGGGCATAAAGCACGAAATCCGTGGTGTATAGCTGTATCAAGGACTCAATCATCGTGGCTGTGCGTGATTTTCCCGGTCAAGTCGTGCCGGTGGTTATGGTGGTGTGTATAAACGGCAATATCCTGCGAGGCCCTGGCGCCGAACAGATCGAGATACGCAGGATCGTTGCTGACGTGCTCCGGCTTGCCGTGGCAGCAGATATGTTGATTGAGACAGATAACTTCATCTGTGGCCGACATGACCAGGTGCAGATCATGAGAAATCATCAATACACCGCAGCCCTGATTGCTGCTGATTTCACTGATCAGCGCATAGAGTTCAGCCTGGCCGGCGAGATCGACGCCCTGCGCGGGTTCGTCGAGGATCAATAATCCGGGCTTGCGCATCAGTGCCCGGGCTAACAACACACGCTGTAACTCGCCACCAGAAACTGCAGCCAACTGCCGTCGCTTTAGGTGCAGGATACGCAGCAGGGTTAAGGTTTCATCCACCATCGCCTCGTCATGCTTCCCGGAAAGCTGTAGAAATCGAAACACATTTAGTGGCATGGTGGATTCAACATGCATCTTCTGCGGCATGTAGCCAATCTTCAGAGAAGTCCGGCGAAAAATTTCTCCCGAATCGGCCTGTAGTAAACCCAGCACTATTCTGACAAGAGTGGTCTTGCCGGCACCGTTCGGCCCGATTAATGTGACTATCTGCCCCGGTTCAATCGACAGTTTGATGTCTTCCAATACCCTGTGACCGGAAAAACTTTTGTAGATCGACTTGGCTGATATCAGTGCGCTGTTGTTTAGCGATGTTGATTGCATAGAAGGTGCTAGGGAGTCTCTGATTAAGTATTCAATATCTCTGGTCCACAGAGCAACCGTAGATCGAGGCGGCTTGCTGAGAAAATATGAGCAAGACGGACAATGGGTTATCATAGCATCGATGTCAAATTTCCCGTTCCCATCGCGATTCCTGAAAAAATCCTTGCCTTCGTTGCTGTTGCTGGTACTGCTTGTTATCGAGCCGGCAAAGGTAAAGGCAGAGATTTTAATAGTCACAACTATCCGACCGCTGCAACTAATCGCGGAGGCCATAGTGCAGGAATATGGAGTGGTGACCTCAATTGTTAGCGGGCAGCAGTCCCCACATCAGTTCACCATATCCCCCTCCGACCGCAGGGCGTTGGGCGAGGCAGATATGCTTATCTGGATCGGGGCCGATTTTGAAATCTATCTGGCGGACTTTTTCGAGCAGGAAAGCCGGGCCGAAATCACCCTCAACACTCTGCAGTTAACCGGCCTGACTTTATATGATGCCGCCGCCGATCAGCTCGATGCCCACCTCTGGTTAGATACCGGCAATGCATCGAAGATTGCAGAGGCGGTAGCAGAGAGATTGTCGCGGCTGGATGAGGCCAACGCCAGTCACTATCGGCAAAATCTTGCGCATTTTCGACGTGGTCTGGAGAACACGAATAGGGAAATCTCCGAACTGCTGAAACGTAGTCCGGGGCGTAGCTATGTCGTATTTCACAATGCCTATCAATACTTCGAAAAACAGTTCGGGTTGCAACACCAATTTGCCCTGCTCAACGACCCCGAAACCGAACCCGGGATTCGGCAGATACTCAGCACGAGAGAGCGGATTAGCGTTAACAAGCCGCATTGCCTGTTGCATGAATTTACTTCCAGCATGGAGCTCATCGGCACCATGCTGGACGGATATGAATTGAAAACAGTGGTCGTTGACTTGCTGGGAGAGAAGCTGTCAGCAGAGGATGGCTATATTGGCTTAATCAGCAATGTGGCGGCAAAATTCTCAAGTTGTCTATATTGATTAACACAGCCGTTTATCCGCTACCCTATACCGAAAAAGGACGGTCGCTTGGCTGACTTAAAAAAACTAATCCTGGTTGACGGTTCATCCTATTTGTTCCGGGCATTTCATGCTCTGCCGCCACTGGTCAGCAGCAAGGGCCAGCCCACCGGCGCCGTTAAAGGCGTGATCAACATGATCAGGAGCCTGATCAAAAATAATCCGCATAGCAACATCGCCATTGTCTTCGATGCCAAGGGTAAAACCTTTCGCAGTGATATTTACAAGGAATACAAGGCGCATCGGCCGCCGATACCGGATGAACTGCGAACTCAGATCGCGCCAATTCACAAAATCATTGCAGCGATGGGATTGCCACTGCTGGTGGTAGAGAAAGTCGAGGCAGATGACGTCATCGGTACGCTCTCGAAACGGGCAACAGCATTGGGTATAGACACATTGATCTCAACCGGCGACAAGGACCTTGCACAACTCGTCGATGAACATGTCACGCTGATGAACACCATGACCAAGGAGTTGCTGGATAGCGAAGCTGTGGAGAAAAAATTCGGTGTTGGACCTAGCCGCATTGTGGACTACCTGGCGCTAATGGGCGACAAATCAGACAACATACCTGGCGTGCCATCGGTGGGACCGAAGACGGCCGTGAAGTGGTTGTTGGAATACGATTCCATGGAGGGGGTTATCTCCAATGCAGAAAAGATTGGCGGCAAGGTCGGGGAGCGACTGCGGGAAAACATCGATCTACTGCGGCTCTCATACGAACTCGCAACCATAAAACTGGATGTAGAGCTGGAATTCGAGATCGCCGATCTCGTGCAAACCGAAGCCAGTGAGCAGGATCTGTGTGACCTGTTTGCGGAATTGGAATTTAAGAGCTGGGTCAGTGAACTAGAAAAAGGCGGAATAAAAGCGGCCTCCCCAGAGCCGACAGATGCGGTCCCCGGCGATTGCATCGAGGAGGCGATTCAAGCAGTACCGGATAGCATAGAGTACAGTTGTATCACTACCCTCGATGGGCTCGATTCGCTTCTGCATGCGATAGGCTCAGAGCGGCGCATCAGTATTAGTATCGAAACGATGGGCAGTCATTTTCTGGATGACCGAATTTTGGGAGTAGCCCTCAGCGTCGACCCGGGCAAGGCATTCTATATCCCGGTCAGCCATCAGGCCGAAAAATGCCCGCAACAACTGCAAGTCGATGAACTTATGACGGCGCTACGGCCGATGCTTGAAGACGCGGCTATTCTAAAAACGGCGTATGACCTTAAACATATCAGCCATGTATTACAGAACTATGACATTGATTTTCAGCCAATCAAGTCCGATGTCCTGCTGGCCTCCTATGTCCTGAATTCCGTTGCCACTCGTCATAAACTGCCAGACATCGCCCGTTACTATCTCAATATTTCAGCTCAGGAGCTTGGTGATTTACTCGGCAAGGGCAAGAACAAGCTTTCCCCCGATGCCGTAGAACTGGAAGAGTTTACCCGCTATGCCGCCGAAAAAGCGGACCTGGTATTACGACTATCTCAGCTGCTAGAGCGTGATCTAACTCTCAATGGACATCTGCACGGGCTGTATAAATACTATGAACTGCCCCTGATAAAAGTTCTGCAGACGATGGAGCGCAATGGTATTCGTGTCGACGAGAAATTACTGGGGGCGCAGAGCGAGGAACTGGGAGGGCAACTGGAAAAACTGCAGAGTGCTGTGCATGAGCTTGCAGGAGAGGAATTTAATTTAGGATCCCCGAAACAGCTGCAGAGTATTCTCTATGAAAAACTTGAATTACCGGTACTGAAAAAAACAAAAACAGGGCAAGCGTCCACGGCAGAACCGGTGTTGCAGGAGTTAGCCGAAGACTATGAATTGCCCCGGCTAATTCTCGAATATCGATCCCTGAGCAAGCTGAAGTCAACCTATACTGACAAGTTGCCCCTGGAAATCAATGCCACCACCGGGCGCATCCATTCTTCATTTCAGCAGGCGGTAGCAGCAACCGGCAGGCTGTCCTCGATCGATCCTAATCTACAAAATATTCCTATCCGCACCGCAGCGGGTCGGCGAGTACGGCAGGCCTTCATCTGTGATCCGGGGTACAAGCTCCTTGCCGCCGATTATTCCCAGGTTGAATTACGCATCATGGCCCACCTGTCGCAGGACCAGAGCTTGCTGAGTGCATTTTCCGAGGCCCTGGACGTGCATAAAGCTACGGCCGCCGAGGTCTTCAATGTGCCATTGGATAGCGTGAGTGCCGAGCAACGGCGTAGCGCAAAGGCAATCAATTTTGGCTTGATCTACGGCATGTCCGCATTCGGCCTGGCCAATCAACTTAAGATCGGCAGACACGATGCCCAACGTTATGTTGACCGGTATTTTGAAAGGTACCCGGGTGTACGCAAGTACATGGATGAGACCCAGGCACTCGCCGATGAGAAGGGTTTCGTCGAGACGATTTTTGGCCGCCGCCTGTATCTGCCTGATATCCACGCCGGCAATGCCATGATCCGGAAGGCGGCACAACGCACCGCGATCAATGCCCCCATGCAGGGGTCGGCGGCGGACATCATCAAGCGCGCGATGATCGATATCTATCATTGGCTGGCTATGGGTGAACTGGATGCGAGAATGCTATTGCAGGTTCACGACGAACTGGTATTCGAGGTGCTAGAGGCAGACTTGGAGTTATTGGCTGCAGGGGTAAAATTTCGGATGATTTCGGCGGCTTCGTTGGCTGTGCCACTGGTGGTGGATATCGGCGTGGGTGATAACTGGGATCAGGCGCATTAAATTGCAAGCTCTGAGATATCTCCACAAAATCCAATCCATCTTGCTGGGTTTCAACGATTCTGTACGTTATTGATCCGCGCAGCCGAGTTGGGTAGTCCCCTTGTGCACGGCCATATATCAATCGATTTAGCCAGCGCTGCGGAACTCGCCTGCGGCTCAGACAGTCCTCGCTTAACCTGTCTAAATCGATTGATATAGGCATGGCCTGATTGTGCCCAAGGGGACTACCCAACTCGGCTCCGCTCAATCAGGTGAAGGCTGCTAGTTTTTGCATTTTAATTGAGATTAGAATCGCGATCTTTCCCCCATACAGAAATGAGGTGTCCTAGAGGATCCCACACCCAGCGCGCTCTACACAGGTTTTTCTGAACCCCGCACTATGCACTTACGACATAAGTAAATGGCAAGGTTTAGGGATATCTCAGAGTCAGGTATCCAAACCTTGGGTTGCCGTGGCAGAGCCGTCGGGTGCTGTTTCCGGGGGTGAAAGCCAGCTCGTGAGTTTGTCTCGCGCCACTTCGATACCCGTACGCTTCATTGCAGAGAACAACTGTACCGATATTTCGTCAAAATCTTTAAGCTGATTCTGTACTTTTAACAGGACGTTCTGGGAGGCACCTCTTTTCAGTTTGTCGGCTTTGGTGAGTAGAATGTGCATGGGCAGGTTTGACTGGACCGACCAGTCGATCATCATGCGGTCAAATTCTTTCAGGGGGTGGCGGATATCACTTAGCAGGATGAGTCCGACCAGTGCCTGCCGTTGTCGCAGGTAGCGCTCCAGTTCCCGTTGCCATTTGTCTTTCACAGCCAGTGGCACCTTGGCGTAGCCATAGCCGGGTAGATCTACGAGATAGGCGCCACTCTCTAGGCTGAAAAAATTGATTAGCTGGGTGCGGCCGGGGGTCTTGCTGATGCGAGCGAGCCGGGAGTGACCGGTGATTGCATTGATGGCGCTGGATTTGCCGGCGTTTGAGCGACCGGCGAAGGCAACCTCCGTGGTCGAGTCCTGAGGGCAGCCGTCCAGTGTTGCGGCGCTGGTGGTGAATTGAGCCAGATTGAAGTTCATTGATACAGGTCCAGGGATCATTGCTGCGGCTTGCATGCTATCGAAAGCCGCCGCCTCACACACGCTTTTTTGAAAACAGATTCGATAGAGTCGACTGAGGAATTGGGCTATAATTCGCGGCCCCGAATTGGGCTTAACAGATCTAATAGACGTGCTAGCCGATAGATTGTCTAGCAGTCGGCCTAATGTGTTGTTGCAGTAAATCCAGGGATCTCAATGAATAAATTTGTAGTTGCTGTTGTTTCCGCCGTTGTGAGCGTCACCGCGCCAAGTCTCCTGCTGGCCCAGGGGGACGCCGCAGCCGGTCAGGCAAAGTCAGCCCTGTGCGCTAGCTGTCATGGTAGTGACGGTAATAGCGCGCTGGCCATCAACCCGAAATTGGCAGGTCAAAACGCCGCGTATATCGTCAAGCAGTTGATGGACTTCAAGTCCGGTGTGCGCGCAGATCCGACCATGGCAGCTATGGTGCTAAGTCTGTCTGAGCAAGATATGCAGGATATAGCGGCCTGGTATTCCTCCCAATCCGTCACCGTGCAGGGTGCGAATCGGGATTCACGGGAACTGGGAGAAACGCTGTACCGCGCCGGCAACCAGGATATAGCAATGGCTGCCTGTACCGCCTGTCATTCTCCTACCGGACAGGGAAATGCCCCCGCAGGCTTTCCAAGCCTGAGTGGTCAACATGCCGAATACACCCTGAAGCAGTTGAAGAGTTTCCGTGCCGGCGAGCGCGCAAATGATATCAATGCCATGATGCGTACGATCGTTGAGCGCTTCACCGATAAAGAGCTGGAAGCACTAGCCAGCTATGTTTCCGGGTTAAATTAGCCGGAGCGTCCGCCAGAAGAGCCAATTTTGCGACCGGGGGGTCTTCTACAGCAATCAGCAAGTTGGAAACAGTCGGTCTGCTGTTATAATGTTTTTGTGATCAGTTCCACCTGAAAAATGACGGAGTAGGACAATGATTAAACGAACAATTCAATTACTGGCAGTGCTAGCCCTCCTGCCCCTCGCGGTATCCAGTTTTGCTCAGGTCGAGAAATACGTGGCGGGCACCCACTACACCGAGCTAAGAGCGCCGGTGAATACCAAGGATTCATCCAAGGTCGAAGTGATAGAGGCCTTCTGGTACGGCTGCTCCCACTGTTTTCGATTCGAACCACTGATAGAGAATTGGCAAGCAAACGCAGCAGCAGATGTCGATTTTCAGCGTTTCCCCGCCATGTGGAATGGCTTAATGAAGATTCACGCCCAGGTATACTACGCAGCCGTGGCCCTCGATGCCCTCGAAGTCCTGCATGAGCCTGTGTTCAACGCAATTAATCTCGAGGGTAACCGCTTGCAGAATGAGCGCCAGATTGGTGAGTTATTTGCTAAACACGGAATCTCCCAATCTGACTTCGAATCGGCCTTTAATTCTTTCTCCGTGAGGACCAAGGTCAACCAGGCTGAAAAACGCATGCAGGATTACGAGATCCGCAGTACTCCCAACATGATCGTCAATGGCAAATACCTCATCACTACCGGAGAGAATGTTCCAACCCAGGCAGAAATGCTGAAAATCGTTGATTTTCTTGTAGAAAAAGAGCGTGCAAGCCTGAGGTCATCCGGCGAGTAGCCGCCGCCGGCTGGCCGGCAACCGCACTTAAGGGGGTCGATTTCTTCTAACATGGAGAAGCTGCGCCCGATCTCCAGGCCGCGCGGACTTGTTAGCACAGCGTCTGTGCGCCGATCTGAGTTGCCGTCAGGGGGTCTGGTTCAGAGACCCCCAATCCTAAATCTAAAGTAATCCAACCAGACCAGAGTCCCCGGGGTCCCCGGTCCATTCATTCCGAGTCTCGCTGCTCTCAGTAGCGCCCTGGTCAACAGCCTGCTAGGAGGTGTTGGCATGCAAGATATTGGCTCACACTCGGGGTTGGCGCGATTACCCGTATTAGCAAAAAAGCACGGGATATCCGACATTTAGCCGTGCTGGATCAAACTATTTTGCCCATAACCCAGTCTTAGTGCAGAGACTGAATTAACTACTAAAACCCCCGTTCGACGACGATCCTGTGGACAGGGTTTGCTGTCAACGACAGCCAGGCGATGACTCGGTATGGCGCAACTACAGCAACAGATTCTGGGCTACCTGCCTACGGCAATAAGGGAATTGCTGGAAGGCGGTCCCCGGCGTGCCTTGCTCGAAAAGGTAGATGCCACGATCCTCGTGCGCAACGGCTGTGTAGCACATCTTGAGAGTCGCAAGTTTTCGAGTCTTGAGGATTCTGAAAACGAGCATACAAGCGACGCAGATCTCATCGCGACCGCAAGCAAGGCCCTTCTCAACTCCCAAGCAAAAGAACATTCAACTCTCTTGTTACTGCCAGCATCTGAATTTGTAGCAACTACCCTGGAAATGCCGGGTGTCTCGAAGGAGAGCCTGATCTCTGCGGTAAAGCTGCAGGTCGATTCATTACTACCTGCCTATGAGGGAGATGTAAGCCTGGCGGTAAACCCGGCATCGGTGGCGAACGCTGACGGTCATATCGCCTTGTGGATGGCGAGTTCGAGAATCGCGGAATTCTTCGATGCTTTTGCGCGCCAAGGTCTATTTCTCGCCGCCATCAAACCACGGGTCCTGGCTGCGGAGGAGTCAGACCATGACACCCTGATAATCGACTCCGACGGAGAAAGTAAAACGGCAGTCTTGCTCAAGGCAGGCATCGTCAGACGCTGGTTACATGTCAACAATATAGATTTCGAGCAACAGGAATTTTCCGAGCAATGGCAACAGCTCATCGATTCTACTGAGGCTGAAAAAACTCGGCAACTGGATGAGCTTGCAGATTTTTTTGAACTAACGGATAAAAAAAGCCATCGCGAGTACAGCCTCTTCCCCCTAGGTGCGCTGCAAGTGAGGAAACGCATAGAAAGAGGCAAACAGCTGTTACTTGCTGCCGCCATCATTGGCCTTGCAGTGCTGTTATCGGCGACGCCCTTTATATTGCAATCATTTGAGCTGCGAAGTTTTGCCACAAGGCTAGCTATGCAGCGGGAAATGTCTGCAGAGCCAAGACAAGATCAGGCCATAGTCGTCAATTTTGAAAATGAATGGGGGGCCATCAACGACTTCCCAGACCAGGGCGTTAGGGAGGCAATGTTTTCACTTCAAGGTGTATTAAGCCCCGAGCGCCTGTCTTCACTGGAGATCAGCGAAGGGCTAATAAAAATCCAGGGTACAAGCACAGAGCCCCAGGCGTTACTAGAAAGGCTGGAACAGAACCCGGTGTTTACCGAAGTGATTTTTTCCCGAGCCACCAATAACAGCAGATACTACATAGATCTGCGACTCAATACAGTGAACTTTGAGGCGTACATGGTGCGCTACTTTCCAGATGACTAAAGCAGCTCTGAATAATGGCAACTGGTCTCTGTGTGCCCTAAATTGAGACAGATAGGAACCCTTAACTAAAGCGATGGAAGTTTCTGCCAGAGAGAAAAACATTCTGATTTTGGCTGCGGTGGTTGCAGTTATCTTCGCTGTCAGCAGTGGTTTCCCCGCGCTTCGCGACCTCTACCAGCAGCGTCAAGAAAATATTGAAGCCGTGCAGATAGATATCTCGAGGGAGCAGCGTCTGATTGAAGACATGCTGGTATGGCGTGAGAGGCGCGTCGAAGTCGAAACCATGGTGCAGCAATTGGAAGCACAAATATTTAGCGGCGGCACCGTCGCAATCATCGAAGCAAACATCCAGCGGGTGATATCCCAACACGCCCGAGACTCCGGAATTACCGTGAGCTCGACTCGGTTGGCAGATCGTCTGGATACGAAGGGATGGCTGTTGATAAGCCAGGAGATGTCATTTCGAACCTCGGATGATGGAAACACCATAGATTTCCTGGAAAAACTGGAATCCTCAACGCCCCAGCTATGGGTTAGCGACTTCAGTTTGAATCGGTCTCGAAATCAATACAATGGATCGATTACGGTCGTCGGTTTTGCCCGCAACGAAGACCTGGGGGCCTCCGATGTTGCTGACTCACGGTAGTTTAGGTGAACACGTAGAGATGAAAACCTGATGTCTTATCAGTCGATGACACTGCCATTATTCAGTCAGTTACTGGAACCTGAAGGGATTGCTCCGGCCCGGGATTTTATGGAGAGTGGAAAGCTCATTTGCCACCAGCTACCGGCTATCGAGCTGAGGGCAAAGATCAGATTTATTACCAGAGAACTGGTGCGGTTTAGTCTGGCCAGCGACGACGAAGTCAGACGCATGATGAAACATTGGCGCGCGGAATTATCGCCGCAGATGGACGCTGCGGAAAATGAAATTTTTGTATCGGGATTTGAAGATGATGAGGAGCTGAAAGATCTCGCCTCCGAGGCGCCTATCATTCGTCTGGTGAATCACTTGTTCGCGCGGGCAGTAGATCTGAATGCCAGCGATATTCATTTTGAGCCCAACGAGACTCATCTGGATATCAGATGCCGGGTCGATGGCATCATGACGCGCATAGAGCGCCTGCCCATAAGGATACACACTGCCGTAGCCTCGCGGCTGAAACTCATGGCGAGGATGGATATTGGTGAGAAGAGATTGCCTCAGGATGGCCGTATCAGTTACCAGGTTGGCAGCAAGGACCTGGACATGCGGGTGTCTACACTGCCCGGCGTACACGGTGAGTCTGTAGTGCTTCGAATTCTGGACCGTGATGACACTAAGGTGAGCCTGCAGCAACTGGGAATGCCTGAAAGGCTGTTGCAAGATTACCAGGGCCTGATTAGCCAACCCCACGGCATGATTCTGATCACCGGCCCTACCGGCAGCGGCAAAACCACGACCTTGTATGCCACATTAGAAAAAATAAATGACGAAAAACAGAAAATTATTACGATAGAAGATCCGGTCGAATACCAGCTTGACGGTATTACCCAGATTCAGGCCAATGCCAGCATCGGTTTAAGTTTTGCTGCCGGCCTGCGCTCAATCGTGAGACAGGATCCAGATGTACTGATGGTTGGCGAGATTCGTGACCACGAAACTGCAGAAATCGCGATCGAATCGGCGCTTACCGGTCACCTCGTGTTTTCCACTCTTCACACCAACGATGCTGCCGGCGCGGTGACTCGATTGCAGGATATGGGTGTCGAAGGCTACCTGATCAGTTCCAGCCTATTGGCGATTCAGGCCCAGCGCTTGGTGCGGAGAATTTGCCCGGATTGTGCCCGTCAGCACGAACTAACCGGCGATGAAGCCATGGTTCTGGAGATCGAAAAGAGCTTCTGTCCGCTGATAACTCGCGGCAGCGGCTGTGATCGCTGTGGCAACACCGGCTACCGTGGGCGCGTCGGTCTCTACGAACTCCTGTTAATGAGTGATGCCATTCGCCATCACATCGCCTCCGGCGCCGATGCCAACGTTATCCGCGATCAGGCAATTAAGGAAGGCTTGACGACGCTGCGGCAAGACGCTCTGGCGAAACTCAAGGTCGGCATGACGACACCGGAAGAAGTGGTGCGGGTAACCAGAGCCCTATGAGTACAATGTACTACAGGTACCAGGCCTTCGATGCGTCTGGAAAAGTGCAATCCGGCCAGCTGACCGCGGATTCCGAACGTGAAGTCATCCGGATCTTGCAGGGCAAGAATCTGACGCCGGTAAAAATTCAGGAAACCAGGTCGAGTTCGAGCTGGCGCGGTAGAAAAAAAATATCCCACTCCGATCTGCTGGATTTTACCAACGGACTGTGCACCCTGGTGGAAGCCCGGGTCCCTCTCGATAAGGCATTACGACTCTTAGAAGGCATTACCGAATCGCCATCCATGCAGGAACTGGTGTTGAGCCTGTTGCGTGAAGTGAAAGAAGGCAAGAGTCTGGCCGATTCCATGGAAGGCCATCCGACGGTGTTCACCAGGATGTACGTCAACATCGTCAGAGCGGGGGAAGAGGGGGGGATACTGCATGAATTGCTGCCAGACCTGGCCGAGTTCTTGGAAACCAACGCCAAGACTCGACAGGCCATAATCTCTGCCATGATCTACCCCATCGTGTTGTTGGTCACGGGCGTGGTATCGGTGGTATTGCTGCTGGTTTTTGTCATCCCGCAGTTCGCCGCTATGTTTGCAGATGCCGGCACCGATATACCGCCGTCGGCTGCGTTCCTGTTGTCGCTCAGCTCCTTCATCCAGCGCTATGGATTTATTTTTATCATTCTCATCGTGTTAATGGTTTTTCTATGGCGGCGTATGGATCGGGAGCCAGCCACGAAATTGCAGAAAGACGGATTTCTGCTCTCCCTGCCCATGGTGGGTACCCTGATTCTCTATAAAGACTGTGCCGTTTTTGCAAGAACCCTGGGCGCGTTGCTGGGGGCAGGCATTCCATTGATCAGAGCGCTTCGCGTGGCCAGGGAAGTGATCTCAAACTCCGTGCTTACCAGGCACCTGTTGCAGGTGGAGGAGGATGTTCGCGGGGGTGCGGGGCTGGGAATTTCCCTGGAGAAGACCGGGCAGTTTCCTACCCTGCTGCACCAGTTGATAGCGGTGGGTGAGGAGTCGGGCAGAACCGCAAATATTTTGCTCAAACTCGCCGCGACTTTTGATAATTACGTACGTAACCAGATGGCGGCATTGGTCTCGGCCTTGCAGCCTGCGCTTATTCTTTTTCTGGCCATCGCTGTTGGTGGCATAACAATCACCATGTTATCTGCTGTATTCAGCATGAATGCGGTGGAATTCTAAGGCGTCTCTGTCAGAGTCAGTCGACTCGTATAGAGCCCGGGTAAGTGGAGAGATTATTGTGAACGCAAGCATATTGAAGCACATATTTAGGAAGCTAATAGCCCTGCCTGGGATGGTGCTGGCGCTTTCGTCTTGTGCAGTGCTGGAAGCCCAACGCGGTGCAGCTCCTGGGCCAGCCCCTCAGGCAGCAGTGGTGACAACGCGAGTATCGGTTGCAGGCAGTCAGGGGGAGCAGATCAGTATACCTTTGATTGCCGGCGTCGATGTGTCGGCACAGCAGGCACTTCTCGACGAGATCAACAGAAATGGCCAGGCGCTTGACTTTCCCGGCTATCGGGAGCAGGTACCGGTCACAGTCTCTGGCGATGATATCGTCGAATTGAACTATGAACAGGTAGACTTGCAGCTGGTGTTGGAAGAATTGGCGAACGCCCTGGATATCTCCATTGTCATGGATCCAAGTATCGCCGATAAAATCAGTATTCGTACGGCGGAAGACCGGCCACTGACGCGGGAGGATATCTGGCCTCTTATCCGTCTGCTAACCCGGAACGCCGGAATTGTTCTGCAACGTGTTGGCAATGTTTATAACGCGCGAAAGATAGCGACAGGCTTGCCTGTTGAAATTGTGACGGCTCAGACTCTCGGCGATGGCAGTGCATCGCGAGTAATGCAGATAACGCCACTGGTCTATGTTTCAACTCAGTCTGCCATCGATATATTGACCCCGATGCTGGAACCCGATGGTGACGTCATTCGACTCACGAACACCAATATTCTGGCGATATCCGGCACCGAATCGCAGTTGCTGCGGATCAATCAATTACTGCTCCTGATCGATGCGGACCCGTTTGTAAATCAGGGTATTCAACTCTTTCAATTGGCCAATGCCAATGCCGCCGAAGTGGCCACCGAGTTATCAGAAATTCTGGTCCTCATCGAGGGGTCGGAGCCCTCCTATCAAGTCAAAGGTATCGAGCGTATTAACGCCATCTTGGTTACCGCCCCGGCGACCAGGGGATTCGAGGAGATCAGTCGCTGGATAAAGATACTGGATGCCGACAGTCAGGAGCAGGTTGAACAATTGTTTCGATATGCGGTCAGGAATCTGGACGCTATCAGCCTGGCAGAAACTCTCTCCAGCGTGTTCGAGGAAGATGATGAGCTGATTCCTCAACCAGCGGCTGTACAGGACGGTCTCTTCGGGGAAGCTGACGCTGAAGTCCAAACTGATTTCATTCCCTCAGGGGCCGCGGCGGACTCGGCAGTATCGGCAAACCTGTCGGTCAAAATCGTGGCAGATGAGGCTACCAACAGTTTGCTGATCAGGGGTACGGCCCGCGAGTACCGGCAAGTGCTGACGATTATCAGTCAGCTGGATGCGGTGCCGCTGCAGGTAGTGATCAACGCCGTGATTGCGCAGGTTACGCTGACCGATGATACGCGCTTCGGCGTGGACTGGTCCCGTATTGCCGATCAGCCAATTACCAATCCAATCTCTACGGAGACCAGCACTGTTTTCTTGCCAGCGCTTGGTGGCCTGCTTTTTAACAAGACCTTTCTAGATGGCGCGGCGAGAGTGGAAGCCACCCTGGAGGCTATTGCGGTCAATAATGAAGTCAGGCTGCTGGCACGACCAACGCTGACTGTCGCTAACAATCAGGAAGGTGAGATTCAGATTGGATCGCAGGTGCCGGTGGAGCAGGGGCAGACCATTGGTGTAGGAGGTCAGGCGACATCCAATATCCAGTATCGTGACACCGGTATCGTCTTATCCATTACACCTCAGATCAACGACGACGGTATCGTTAACCTGATCATTCGGCAGGAGTTGTCTTCTGTCGACAATGGCGCCTCTGGCATCAACAACAATCCGGTGTTCAATAATCAGGAGATTAGTACTACAGTGGTGGTCAGAAGCGGAGAAAACGTGGTACTCGGAGGCTTGATTCAAACAGTCATAGAAAATCTCAACACCGGTATTCCCCTGCTTAATCGAATACCAGGCATCGGCGGCCTGTTTTCCTATCAGCAGCAAAACCAGGAACGCCGCGAACTGTTTATCGTGATTCGACCGGAAGTGATAGATCTAAACGCCGGGACCGGTCCGCAGTATTCAGAAATTCTGGCTAGATTCGAGCTGATCGATGATTTGTTTGAAACTGTAAGACTGTAGGACCGTTCTGTCGTTAATCAAAGGATATAGAGATGAATACCCAATATGCAGTAAACAGGCAGACAGGGTTTACACTTATCGAAATTCTGGTGGTGATGGCAATCATCAGCATGCTCGCCATAATGGTGGCACCGAATATTTTCAAACAGCAGGCCGGTGCCAATCGCGATGGTGCACGGTCCCAGATAGCCTCGCTGGAAGCAGCCCTGGACACCCATCGATTGGACGTGGGTGAGTATCCCGATAGTCTCGATGGACTGATGACAAATGAAACTGGACGCGCTTCCTGGAACGGGCCTTATCTGCGGCGTGCAGTGCCCAAGGACCCCTGGGGCAATGACTTCGTCTACGACGCCAGCGGCCGGGAATTTACCCTGATCTCTTATGGTGCAGACGGTGAGCGGGGCGGCGAGGATGATGACGCCGATATCGGACTCTAAGGCTGTCGGTGGTAAGACCTACTCTCGATCTGCGGGCTTTACCTTACTGGAGTTGTTACTGGTTCTCACTATTCTGGGTATGGTCAGTATTCTGGTGGTGCCGAATCTGGGCGGACTGGAATCCCGATCTTTTCGTGCTCAGGTACACCAGGCTGTTTCCCTGCTGAATTATTCCCGCCACATTGCCGTTGTCAGCGGCCAACCCAGCACCGCCAGTTTCTTCATCGTCGAAAATCCACGATCCGGCGCTGCCTCTCGAAACAGCGTGGGTCGATGGGACAGCTTTGGGACCACGGTGCGCTATCGGGATAGCACTGACCGCGAAGTCGAAGTCGAAGACAAAATTGAAATCACCTTCTATCCCGAAGGCGGTAGCACCGGCGGCATCCTGTTGTTCTCTCAGGATTCCCTGAGTGTAAACATAATTGTTGATCCATTTAGCGGCAGAGTGACTACACAGAACCTAGATGAGGATGGTGAAGTCATTGAATAGACAACACATGCAGGCGGGATTCACGCTACTGGAGGTTATTGTCGCCCTGACGATTACCGGCTTCGTTCTCGGCAGCCTGTTTTCACTACTGGGCGGTAGCAAACAACTATCATGGCGTTCCGAGGCCAGCTTGATCGAAGCTACCCGGTTGCGAGCCGCCACCAACTTTGCATTACTGGAAGATGAATATTTCGACGTCGAGCCAATACTCGAAGATGACAGTTATGAAATTCGATCGATAGATATACTCGAAGAACCTGACCGCAAAACCCAAGCCAGCACCTTTACCCTGGAAGAGTACGAAATCCTCAACTCGGATCGAGGCATAATTATAACAGGCAGTCGATGGATCCAGCTGGAGCTGCCACGGTGACTGGTGAATTACTGATATGAAAAACCCAGAGCCTCAGTCCGGTTTCACTCTCATCGAGGTCATGTTGGCGCTGGCGTTGACCGGCATGCTGCTGGGGCTACTCAGTACCGGTGCCTACATCGTCGCCGAGGACTGGAACCGAAATTCAGACAGCCTCGATGCAAACCTCGATGACGCGGTGGCGATATTACAGATCGATCGGGCACTGCAGGGGGCGTTTCCCCACAGTTATACCAATGAAGATACGCTTACTCGGCAGATATACTTCACCGGCGAAGATGATTTTGTCAGCTGGGTGTCGGCTGTTTCGCCCCAGCGCACTCCTGGACTGACTGCCTGGGAACTATTCACCGTCGATGACGAAGGTGTCTACCTGGCATTGGCGCCAGCCTACAGTGACAATCCTGCCGAGCGTCTGAGTGAAAGCGAACCGCAACTGATTCTGCCGGGCTATGCGGCCGAGTTCAGCTATCTTTATGAAGAGCTGGATGAGAGCAAGCGCTGGAGAGATGACTGGGAGGCAGAGGAATATCTGGGATTACCCCTGGCCGTTTATGTCAGGTTCGAACCAGACGACAGGGACCGGGAAGTGCTGGAAATCGTCGCCCGAATTCGCAGTAACGAACACCGCTCCATCAGACCAAACACGGGCCTGCAACAGGGGCTATGATGAGTAAAACCGCAAAGCGTCAATCCGGCTCGGTCATTATTATTGTCCTGTGGACGGCGGTGTTGTTGACGGTGCTGGTAACTGCCATGGCCAGCAAGGTCAGGCTATCCGCCAAGACGGCCCTGCATAACCAGGAAGCCAGTTCCCAGTGGCCGCAATTGATGGGGGCCCTCAGCCAGGCGGAGATGGAGCTGATGCTGGAGAGAATGCCCCGCCCGATCGGAGAAACCCTGGAAGAGACCGATGAGGGAGAAATCAGGACACCAGCCTATCGCTTCAACGGCCAGGTATTAAGCTTAAACTACCCTACCGATGAATCGCTGGTGGTGCGAATCTATGATCACGCTGGGAAGGTCAACCTGAACCGCATTCCACGACGCAATATGCAGTTGCTAATCGAGAAAAGGTTGGGCGGGCAAGACGCAGATCCGGAGGAAGTACAGGACCTGCTGGCGGCCTGGACCGACTGGACCGACCTCAACGACCTGGAAGGTCTGAACGGCGCGGAGAAAGACTACTACCAATCGCTGGAACAGGCGTATACGCCTCGCAATAATCCCGAACTGGATACCGTCGAAGAAATCCTGCACATTCGCGGCTTCGCCGAGTTGCTGGAAGGCATTAACCTGGATGCGGCTTTTACTATCTACGGCAACACCCGCACAGTCAATTTGAATCTGGCGACCAGGGAGGCGATGCGCCTGTTGCCGGGACTCGATGATGAACTCATCGAAAACATTCTGGCCTACCGGGAAATAGAAGACATTCAGAATCGCGCCGAGATAGGCGAGATTGTCCCTTTCGAAAATATGCAGGAGCTATCTGCCTGGGTTGGCAACAATACATCCAATATCTACTCGATTTTCGTCTACCGGGAAATTGAAATCGAAGGCTCGGACTATTTGGAAATGCTGGAAGAGGATGAGTTCGCCAATCCTGACCCGGTTACCCAGTCCCACATGGAAATCGTAGAGGTGCGCAGTTACAACAACCTGCCTCGAATCTATAAGATTGATCCCTATGGGCGACTGCCGGATACGGCGGCGCCGCGCGTAGCGGAAGAAGACTACCTGTTTCAGTATTAGGGCATCACCTTATTATTCAGAGCTGCCCCTAGGCTTGTTCAGAGCTTGACCGTGGCACCTGTTGTCATGATGGCGGCTTTACGGACCATTCTGAATGCATGATCAATGGGCCAACACCCTTGTTGGCATCAATATGTTTCAGCTTGCTGAATTTGGTTTCATACCAGAGCAAGCCACTCTTGTCCGCCAGTCCACCGAGCACATAAAATTCCCCCACTCGCATCGCCATATTTTTCACCGTCAAGGCGACGGTGATCTTGTCGCCCTTGCGAAATGGACCCTTTTCGATGTCATCGACACCGGTGGTAAGAAATGAAGCAATCGGCTCTTCGGCGGATTTCATAAAGGCAAAGCCAAAATTGCCTTCCATGCCATCGACCAATACCTCTATTTCCATTTCCAAAACAATATCGCTTAAGGCCGGTATCGATGTCAGCTCATTACCCTCGGGAGATTTCACGGACAACGAATTAATTTTGCAATCCTGAACTCCGCCCTCACCTTTCCCCTCACCTTCGGAATCGGCATTTGCCTGTTTCAGCTCCTCGGGAATGTCTTCCCGAATGCTGTGATAGACTTTTTTGTTGGAACAGTAATCTTCGTAATGGCCCACTACCTTATCGCTGTCCCCCATTTCCCTGATTCTGCCTTGGTCAAGCCAGATCGCTGTGTCGCAGAGTTCCTGTACATGAAACATGGAATGGCTGCAGAACACCATGGTCTTTTGTTGTTCGCGGAATTCGTTCATCCGCTGTACACATTTTTTTTGAAAGGCCATATCGCCGACCGAGAGCGCCTCGTCGATAACGAGAATGTCGGGTCTTACCATGGTGGCGATAGAAAAGGCCAGCCTCACATACATGCCTGAAGAATAGGTTTTGACTGGCCGGTCAATAAAATAATCGAGCTCGGAAAACTCGATGATGTCGGCTTCCAGCTGTTCGATGTTTTCGTCAGGCACTCCAAGCAGGGAAGCATTGAGGAAAATATTCTTGCGGCCGGTGAATTCAGGATGAAAGCCCGCACCAAGCTCCAGTAAAGCCGCCACCTGGCCGCGTAATGAAATATTGCCACCGGTGGGCTGCAAGGTGCCTACCAACAATTTTAGCAAGGTAGATTTTCCGGCACCGTTGACACCGATGATGCCAAGGCTTTTGCCACTGGGTACGGCGAATGATATGTCGCTCAGTACATGGAAAACCTCGTGTCTCGGTTTGCCCAGTAATAACTCGATCAAGCGATCCTGAGGCTGTGTGTAAATTTTGAAATCTTTAAACAGACCCTCAACCGAGATTCTGTGCGCCGCCTGCTCCGGACTCATAATACGTCTCCGAAGGCATGCTTGATGCGCATATAAAACCAGCCGCCACCAAGATAACTTAGCAGGGAAACCGGAACAATAATTTGCAAGTTGATGAGCGGTAAGTGGTCCAGCAATATCACTTCCCGATAGATATTCACAAAGCTATGCATAGGGTTGAACAGGAACAGGAGTTGAATCGAGGCGCTGTCGATCATACCGATGGGGTAGACGATCGGGGTCAGAAAAAACCAGATAAAAACAAGCAATCCTACGAGTTGTTGCAGGTCCCTCAGGAAAACGCAGAGCGCGGATAGAATCGCGACCAACCCCATGGTAAATAAAAACTGGAAAAAGAAAATCAGGGGCAGCCATAGCCACTGCCAGGACAGATAACCGGTAACGGCCAGATAGAACAACAGCACACCGAAGCCAATCCCATGGGTCAAATAGGGCACCAGTGTCCCCACCACCGGAATGATCTGGGTCGGAAACATGACCTTGGTTATCAACGGCGCTTTTTCCAACAGCAGCCCCGGTGATTTGCTTACGGCATCGGCGAAGGCGAACCAGGGCATATAGCCGATGACCATGAAGATGACGAAACTGGTCTCGCCAAATTCCTCCGGACCGCGGATGCCGAACACGAACCTGAACACGAAGGCATAGGTAATGATTTGCACAACCGGAGTCAGAAACAGCCAGAGAAAGCCACCGATAGACGCCGCAAATTGACCAAAGAAATCCTGTTTGGTGAAATTGTGAAAGAGTCGGTAGTTGCTAATGGGCGTCAATATCCATTGACGTAGTAGAGAAATTGTCATGTACAGTCGATTACTCGGGAAAATTAAATGGTAACATTGTCAACGCCGGAAAGTATAAGGGCTCGGTGGGCAGTGTGCCATCTCCGAATCACCTGAAATTGGTAAGCGATTGGGTTCTTGGAAATGCAGCGAGCGGTGGTAGCAGAAAATCAACTAATTCCCTATGAAGTTTCGCCGTTGCCAGCGGGTCCCTGGCTGGTTTTTGCACCCCATGCCGACGATGAAACTTTTGGTATGGGTGGCTCTCTGGCCAAAGCCAGCGAGCAAGGCCTGGACACCCACGTCGTAATAGTGACCGATGGGGCGCTGGGCGGAGACGCTCCCGACCTGATTGAGGTGCGGCAAAGAGAAACCCGCGAGGCGACAAATCTGCTGGGAGTAAATACTCTGCAGTGGTGGTCGGAACCAGACCGGGGCCTGGTTCACAGTTCCCGCCTGTTGAAGAAAATCGCTCAGCTTATTGGAGAACTGGCACCGGCCAGCGTCTTCTTTCCGGGCCTGCTTGAGCTGCATCCGGATCATCGCATGACTGCACAGCTGGTCTGGGCTGCACTGAAGAGTCTGGATGCGCCACCGGCGGCCTTCGCCTACGAGATCAGCGTTCAGAGTCCGGTGAATCGCTTGATTGACATCAGCGCACAGCGCGCAATCAAGGCCCAAGCCATGGCCGTCTATGTCAGTCAAAATAGTCAGAATAACTATCCGGAGCTGGTGCAGGCGCTGAATACGACCCGCACCTTTACTTTAGCGGCAAGCGTCAGGCAAGCAGAGGGATTATTTGAATTTACTCCGCAGCAGCTCACTGGCGCTCTACATGATGTGACGCGCAAAGTGATAGA